>JBBIPD010000076.1:0-10730 GCA_037443025.1 Chloroflexota bacterium | reverse complement strand
CGACTGACCGGTTGCTGGAAGAATTCAGCAAGCGGGAGATTGCGCCATTGTTGGATCGGCTTGAAAAACTGGTAGCAGAGATAGACTTTCGCTACACATTGGATGGGCTGGCGCTGTTTGTCAATCGCGATTTTGCCCGCGCCGTTCAACTGCCCTTTTCCATCAGGGAACGCATCAATATTGGCGAGACTTTTCTAACCCGTGATTTGGTCTTTGCTATGAATCGTACACCGCGGTATTGGACGCTCGTGTTGAGCGAGAAACCGACCCGTTAATTTGAAGGCACGCGCGATACACTGATCGAGATTCAAGAAGACGGGTTCCCGATGACGCACGAAGGACCCGGCGGAGAACAGCCTCTTCCTGGCGGCTTTGGCGTATGAAAATCCGCCTATCGCGATGAATATCACCGTAAGTTTTTTCGCCAGGTTGATGCTACCCTCAAACCATTCATGGCGGATGACCCATTGCCGCTGGTTGTGGTGGGGGTAGTGCGCTTCCTGGTGTTTTTCAACGAGGTAACCGACCATAAGGAAGCAATCCTGACCACAATTCAAGGCAGCCACGATAAAACCTCCCCGCCCGAATTGGCAAAACTGGTCTGGCAGCCGGTAAAGGATGCTTTGGCTCAGAGGCGTCGGCAGGTTTTGAGCGAATTGGATAAGGCTGTCGGTGAGAGGAATTTTGCGTCTGCCATCGGCGATGTGTGGCGATTAGCAAATGAAGGACGGGGACGCCTGCTTTTGGTTGAAGATGATTTTCACTTTCCGGCGCGAGTGGATGAGACCAGCGGGCAGCTTATCCCTGCGGAGGACGTTAACGCTCCTTGCGTGATTGATGACGCAGTGGATGAAATAATCGAAACGGTTTTGAGCAAACAAGGGCGGGTCGTCTTTGTGGAAAACGGTCAACTTGAAGCGCATCAACGCATCGCGCTGATTTTGCGATACTGAAAAAACAACCCTAGCTTGGTTCTGGACTGTCAGCAGGTAGGGTGCGTTCATCGAACGCGCCCTATTGCTACGAAATGCTCACGGCTTTCTTGACCAGGGCGGCGATCTTCTCCACTTCGGCGGGGGAGAGGGCAATGATGGCAAAGGAGGTCGCCCACATGTTGCCATCGTCGAGGCGCGCCGTGTCGTTGAAGCCGAAGGTGGCGTAGCGGGCGTTGAATTTCGCCGCGCTCTGAAAGAAGCAGACTACCTTGCCGTCCTGGTTGGCGTAGGCGGGCATGCCGTACCAGGTCTTGGGGAAGAGCTGCGGGGCGTTGGCAGTGACGATGGCATGGATGCGCTCGCCAATGATGCGGTCCGCCTCCGGCATCTCGGCGAGTTTGGCGAGCAGGTCTTGTTCGCCGGCAGCCCTGTCTTTGCTGCGGCGGGCTTCCGCCTTCAACTCTTTGATGCGCTCCTTCATGGCGGCTTTTTCGTCGTCGGTGAACCCCGCGTCCTTTTTAGTGCTCATAGAAAACTCCTTATGGCGATGGTGTTGGTTGAAATAAATACCCCACCCACTGAGGATGGGGGTAGTTCTATTGTAGAACAATTATTCTAGACGGTCAAGAGGGAAATTGTCCGATTAGATTGGATTTCTGTGGGCGCGGGTTATTGGCTTATTCCTGGCAGGTATCATCGTCGCAGCACAGGGCGTGGATGTTGGCGGCTTTTTCGAACGATTCCTTGCCTTCCTTGACTGAGAAGTAGATCAAACCGAATGCGCCCAGGCTATCCACAAAGCCGAAGCCGGTGAGCTGAAAGACGAAGCTGGAGACCAGCAAGACAAGCGACATGTAAATGCAAACCAGGGTGCAGTTGGCGTCGGCGAGGATAGGGGCGGAGTCCAGGGCGTGACCCACTTTGCGCTTACCCGCCACCAATGCCCACATGACGGCGATGGAGACGAAGGAAATGATCAGACCGGGCAACGTTGTGGCGGGTCGGTGAGCTACGAAGAGATTGTAGATGCCCGTTACGCCCAGACCCAGGGCGAGCAGGTAAAACGCTGCGCCGGTAATGCGCAGTGCGGTCTGCTCGAACTGCGAGCGGGGCGTCTCCGGGTGGTTGCGGATGCGGATCACCATGGCGAGGATGCCAATCCCCGACATGACTTCGATAAAGGAATCGACTCCGAAGCCGAATAAGGTGAGCGCTTCATCTTGAGCGCCAATGTAGGTGGATACCAGCCCTTCGGCGAGGTTGTAGAAGATTGTAAAGAGCGCCAGCCCCAAGGCGTACCGCCAGTGTTTGTTTTCAGTGGTTTGAGAAAGGGTGGTCAAGGAGCTGCTCCACGGTGATGCCGTGCGTCTTATGGGCGGTTTGTTGGTTGCTCATCGTAATTTACTTTCTGGATGTCCTATCCCCTTAATGGGTGAAGATTGGGTGTTGGTTTTCACAGTTGATTCTGGACGGGGATGTTGATTCTCAAGCAATTGGTCGGATCGAGCGTGCGAAACCTTACCTGCAGGCTGGCGCAGTCCAGGCAACGGTGGGGGGATGTCTCGCGGGATACAGGCTTGGGATTATTATACTTCCAGACCTGCGGGCTGCCAGGATTGGGCGGCGGAGGAGAGGTTTTGTATTGGGTTGCGCTACGGGCTACAGGCTCCCCTTTAGCAATCGGCGGATGGCGACGCCGAGGTAGCACCCCACCAGGGCGAACGCCAAAGCTACCAGGGTAATGCGCGGATCCAACTGGATCGGCTCGGTTGTGACCACCTTGAGAAAGAGAGCGACGACAGCCATCACGGGCAATCCCAACGCCAGCAGCAGCGCCCAACGCCACGCCGCGACGGGTTGCAGAAGCCCGAGCAGCAAGCTGGCAAGCAGCAGAGGCAGGATCGTCACCGTTACTTCGGTCGTATGCAGGTCGAGCCACCCAACGCCCAAGCCAAGAACCACGGCTAAAACGGCGACTAGGGCGGTGAAACGCGCGTGCGAGGGTTTGGCTTTCATGTTTTTTCTCCTGGAAGAGCGTCTCGAGAGCGCTTAATGTCCATGTTGTTCGAGGCTGCTTAATAGATTTCAGCCGCTTGCCTTAACGGCAGCGCGCGGTGTTAGATGGCTGTTGCTTGCCTCACCCGGTACCGGAGGAAAACCACGCCACTGCCAAAGCGGCGTTCTTCCAAAAGCTCGAGCTCCATTCGAACGTTTCCTGGGAGGGATGGTTTGCCGCCTTCCACGATGATGGGTATGAGGAATAGATGATACTCATCGACCAATCCTGTTCGAAAGGCGTGGGCAGCCAACTCAGGACCACCGATGAGGATATCCTGTTCGAGAGCCTCTTTCAGTTGCCGAATGGCTTCCGGATCGAAGTTGGACTCAATGCGCGTCTTGCGCGTGGAGACAGCCTGTAATGTCCTGGAGTACACAATTTTATCCGCAGCTTGCCAGATTTCGGCGAAGTCGCGCATGAGAGGAGACTCTGTAGCTAAGTTGGGGTCGGTCTCCCAAACCTGCATGGTCTCATACATCCGACGCCCGTAGAGATAAGAGCCAGCTTCCCGTACAAGGTTGCTGATAAACCTGAAATATTCCTCGTCCGGCGCTGTCCAGTCAAATTTGCCATCTCTGTCTTCGGTGTAGCCGTCGAGTGACGAGTTCGAAATGTAGATCAAGCGAGCCATACTGGATCTCCTTTTATGACGTTATTACACTTTGGTTATGTCACCCTGAGCGGAGCGAAGAGCCTCAACGCCTTAAGTGATAGACCCTTCGGTCGCAAAGTGCGCTCCCTCAGGGAGACATGGGTTAGCTGATTTTATAGAACCTCATTGGTACACGTAATTCAAATTGTTGTAAAAACCAGGTGATTGACTCATAAGCTACATGACTCGTGCGTAAATCGCGACATTGCGATATATTTGGCTGGACACAGTAAAAAAAAATTACATGATAATGATCATATATTTAGACGAATTATATCCAATTACAAAACATTTGTGATGGACGGGTTTGCGATGCGAGATAACCAGTTCCTGACCACAGCCGAAGTGGAAAGCTTCCTGGCGCGCGTGCCGCTTCATCTGAGGGAGATCGTGCTGGAGCTGCGCAACGTGGCGGCAGTGGCGTGCGCGGGGGCGACGGAGCGCATCCTGTGGTTCGGGCTGTCCTATCACGATAGCGGCAGGGGCGGGGCGGTGAAGGGGGCGATCTGCCAGATCGAGATCGGGAGGGACTGCGTGCGGCTGGGGTTCATCCACGGCGCCAGGCTGACGGACCTACACGGGTTGCTGCAGGGGGAGCGCCGCAGCAAGCGCTATGTGGTGATCCGCTCGTACGAAGAGGCGCCCTGGGAGGCGCTGGGCGAGCTGATCGAAGAGGCGGCGCGGCTGGACTGGTCGGCGCCACCGCCGCTGCCGGAGGGGTAAGGCTTTGACTACTATCTAACCTGCGGTTTGAGGAGTCGAAGTAAGGAGGTCGCAGATGAGCGTGCGGAGCGAGAGGGAAAAAATGTTAGCCGGGGAGGTGTACAACTGCCTGGACGCGGCGTTGATAGCTGAACGCAAGGCGGTGAAGGAATTGCTGCGGCGCTACAACCTGAGCACAACCCCAGCGGAGCGGGAGAGCCTGCTGAAGCAATTGCTGGGAGATATCGGGGAGGATTTGATCATCGAGCCGCCTTTCTACTGCATGTACGGCAAGAACATCAGCGTTGGCGACCATGTCTATCTCAACGTCTTGTGCACCATCCTGGATTGCAACCAGGTGCGGATTGGCGACTATGCGATGATCGGACCGCATGTGCAAATCTATACGCCCGCCCATGAATTGCAGGCAGAGAGGCGCAACCGGGGCTTGGAAGTGGCTAAGGCGATCGTGATCGAGGAGAACGTGTAGATCTCGGTCGTCGCCATAAAAATAAAAAAAAAAGGATAGGCAGGAACGCGGTGGTGGGGGCGGGGGCGGTGGTCTCGCGGGATGTGCCAGCCAACACGGTGGTGGCGGGCAATCCCGCAAGGGTGATCCGCGAGATCGAGCAATAGCCGGAGGTACGGCGAAGCCGGAACAGCCCCGCGCCATGAGAGCATCAGAGCTGGAATCCCGCTCAGTGGTTCTTCATCGTCCAGGGCAGATAGGCGCGGTTGCCGATGAGGTGACCATAGATGCCGTTATCGGCGGTGAGGGGAGTGTCCTCATAGACGACCATGTAATCGCCAAGCCAGCCGGCTGCTGTTCTGGGGTGATTGGCGCGAAGGTTATACAGATCGAGGCGGTAGTCTAAAACTTGAGCAGAGGGCGTTATCAAAGCGTTGGCGATGAAGGAGAAGATGAAGGATGGGTTATCCACCTGTTTCCAGGTCGCCAGGAATAGCCCACGGTTCGGGCTGGCTGTGAGGCTCGGCTGCAATTCATGCGAATAAGATTTGGCAATATCTATACTCACCTGGGGGATATTATCGGACGAAATGAGCAACCCATTGATGTCCCAGTCATCCGGTTTATAGTGGAGCTCATACAGCACCAAATAGAGACCATCGGGTTGGGTGGGTAATGACGCCACTGCCGGGGCGGTGGTCGAAGTGGTGAAGTGGGTCAGATTGGTCGATTCCGGCGGCAAAGGGGCGCCTTCACCGGTGACGCGGCGGCTATAGAGATCAATGATATCGGGATCTGGGGCGGGATCCAGTTGTTCCCAGACGACCAGATATTCGTTGCGACCGATGTTATACGCCAGGTCGGGGTTGGTGCGGAAATAACCACCAGGATCCTGGGAGACAGTGATATTGCCACCGTCCAGGGCGCCGGAATCCAGCACCACCTGACCTACGATGCTGGTGGAGATGGGCAAGGGGTGCCAGGTCTCCTGCCAGACGACCAGGTATTTGTTGGACGTATAGGCGTAAGCCACGGCTGGCTTGGCGGGGGTGTAGAGGTTGATGCCGGCGCTGCGGATGATGAGATCGCTGGCGTCCAGCACCTGACCATCGCCCGAAACGCGCCGTCCGTGGATGCTGTAACCGCTGCTGATATCCTGGTGCTCCCAGACCACAAGGTACTGGTCGGATTTGATGTTGAATGCGACTCGCGGGTAGCGCCGGTCGATGCCGTCGCCCGCGGCGGAGATGTAGAATGGTCCGCCAAGCAGCCTGCCATCCTGGGCGATGCGCCGAGCGCGGATGTCGTCATTGCCCGGACGGTCGTTGTACCAGACTGCCAGGTATTCGTGGCGGATGTCGTTGTAGGCAATGGCAGGGGAGGCTTCCACCAAGGAAGGTTCATTATAAACAGTGATTTCGTCTCCAACGCGGGAGATGATTTTGGATTGCGCCTGGATTTCTGCGGGCTGGCTCTGGGTAAGACGGGTATGAGCAGCGAGGCTTATGCCGGGAGCGGAGAGCAGGATGAGCGCGGCAATAGCACAAAACAAGGCATGGCGAGTGGACATTGACCCCTCCTTAACAAATAATATCCAACACGGTTTCGATTAATCTATCTGTTTTGTTTTGCAGTGTGTTGATCAGATTGGTTATCACACCAGGGTGATTTGCCGGCTTTATTGGAGGATCTTCTCTCACCCCGCCCGAACTTCGCCAGCCATTTGCCTTTTAGATTGAATGACCTGAGCTGATGGAGGCGAAAATCAGCCACGAAGTTATGGAATGATTATCGCGCTCATTTGATCGAAAAGCAAGCTGGAGTCTAGAATTGGGTTTCGCTGAGGTCAACCCAAGCTACGAGCGTTAGCCGCGAATTACACGAATTTCACGAAGGAGGCTCCAGGGATCGAATCGTGTTGGGTTTTGCAAGCTCGACCCAAGCTACGGGTTGGTCGTGTTGGGTTTCGCTGCGCTCAACCCAACCTACAGGCTCTGCGGTGGTATCTTTATCCGCTACACAGGATGTACTCGAAGACAGCTTTGGCGAGCAGGGCGTCATCCCGGGCGCGGTGGGTGTTTTGCAGGGGGATGCCGCACTGGCGGGCGGCGGCTTCGAGCTTGTGCCAGCGGGGTGAGCCGTAATATCCGGGGGCGCCGTAGAATTGGGCATACAGGCGCATGATGCAGAAGCTTTCGAAAATATTGCGGGGAAAAAATAATCCATGCGCCAGGTGGGACTGGCTGAGCATGCGCAAGTCAAAATCGGCGTTGTAGATGCCGACCAGACTCCCGCGCAAAATCTCCTCCAGGCGGGGGAACAACTCCCGCCAGGTGGGGGCGCCGGCGACCATGTCGTCGGTGATGCCGTGGATGCGGATGACGTCCCAGGGGATTTTGCGGGTAGGGCGCACCAGGCTCTCCAGCAGGACGGCGCCTTGGGAATCGATGACGGCGATTTCGACGATTTCGGCGCGGTCGTCCAGACCGGTGGTCTCGGTATCGAGGAAGAGGGGGCGTTTGAGGGCAAGTTGGCGGGCTTGCTGGGCGATTTGCAGACGGTGAGACGAGATCATTGGCTCAAACGCTTGAAATAAAATAAAACCTGTCCTGCGGCGGCGATGACGGCGGTCAGTTCCCAGCCGTCGGCGCCGAGGGCGTTCAGCTCGATGGAGTCTGGAAGCTCGTCCAGACCTCGGGCGAGGATTTTGTATTCCCAGGGCGGGTTTTCGTGGACGTACACCATCGGCGGACGAATCAGATCGTCGGGGTTATCCAGAGGCAGGTTGGATTGGATGGGCATGGGCAAACTCCGGTCAAGAAACGGGCGATTATCTCAAACGCGCCTGGAAGGTCTCCAGGTTGACCACTTCGAGAGCGTTGACCAATGCCTGGGCATCCTCCAGGCTGACTCCCAGACCACCGGCGAGAAAATAGGTGTCGTTTTCAATCCAGTGCAGGGTCACCCCGCCGGAGGCGGTGAAGGCGTAACCGGGGGTGTTGCGCACGGTGACCGGGACGCCGGATTGCACCGCCTGATCCCAGGCTGCCGCGGCGAGGTCGCCGCCCATGATGGCGGCTTGCACGCCGGGTTTCTCCAGCTCCAGGCTGAAGCCGGATTCGTCGGCGTAGGATTTGGCAGAGTTGATCGTCAGCCCGAAGGGGGCGGGATCGAGCCAGAAGTATGCGCCGAGGGGCGCCCCGCCCTGAATGGCGCCGCCCTGCATTTGCTGGGGCATGTAGATGACGGTGACCGGGGTGGCGGTGGGGGCGGATTTATCCACCCCGCCGGGGGCGGTGTTGATGGTCTGGTCAGTTGGACCGGGGCGGCTGGGCAGGTTGCAGGCGGCGAGCAACAAGGCAAGGACGAGGAGGAAAATCAGGCGTTTCATAATCAGCTCCCGAAGAGATTTGATGCGAGCAGGATGAATCTATTATACATGCTCAGAGCGAGGTAGAGCTTTCAATTATTAGAGGTATCACCGCAGAGACGCAGAGAGCGCGGAGTAATTACACATTGCCGAGACACAGAGATTTTAAACCCTCGCCCTGGCGCTCACAGTGCGAGCGCATTCCCCTCTCCCATGGTTGGGAGAGGGGCAGGGGTGAGGGCAGATGCACCTAGTTTTCGGTTCTGATGGTTAATCACGGCACAATTACGGTGCGGATCGCCTCGCTGCCGAACTCGCTCAGCTCGTCCAGGGTTTGATTAATCAGGTCGGCGTCGAGAGGGATGGTGCGGCTGACGGCGTCGGAGAGGTCCATGTCGCCGCGGCGCGCCAGCTCCAGGAGCAGGGGCAGTTCGGAGAGCAGGTGATCGTTGGATCCGATGAGTTCGGTCTCTGGACCGAGAAGCTCGCGGTAGGTGTCAATCTGCAGGGGTTGATCGCTGATGCCAACGATGACGGCGCGACCGAAAACCGCCAGCGAGCGCAAAGCCTGGCGCATGGTGGCGGGCAAGCCGATCATCTCCAGGGCGACATCCACGCCGTAACCGCCGCTGAGCTGGCGAATCTGCTCCACCGGGTCGGGGAGATGGCTCTGGACGTGCACCGGGCGGGCGCCGTAGCGGGAGGCGAGACCGAGCTTGACCGGGTTCACGTCCACGGCGTAGACTTCCAGGGCTCCCAAAGCCAGGGCAAGCTGGACAGCGGAAAGCCCCAAGCCGCCCACGCCGAAGACGGCGACGCGCTCACCGCCGCGCAGGCGGGATTTGCGCAGGGCGTGCAGGGCGGTGGCGGAGGCGCACATCAGGGTGGCGCCCTGTTCGAAGGGAATCTCGTCGGGGAGGAGCACGGCGTTGCGCTCAGGGACGGCGATGTATTCGGCGAAGCCGCCGTCGGTGTAGTGACCGAGCATCTTCCCAGTGCGGCAGAACTGCTCGGCGCCGCGGATGCAGTAATCGCACTCGCCGCAGGTAATCAGATAGTGCAGCACCACCCGGTCGCCGGGTTTGAGGCGGCGGGTGGAGCGACCGGTCTCGACCACTACGCCGGCGATCTCGTGACCCAGAGTGAGGGGCAGGGTATAGACCGGCGAGCGCCCGGCGCGGTAGTGCACGTCGGAGTGGCAGATGCCCGCCGCGGCGATTTTGACCAGGACGTCCTTCTCGCCCAGGGAGGGGAGGGGGATTTCTTGCAATTCGAGGGGTTGCCCAACGGCAACCATGCGGACGGATTTCATAGGTGGATTCTCCGATTGATTAATGCCCCTACGACCTCGCGAATAATCACGATTCCATGCACGTGATTCGGCATAATAATATATTCGTCTAAATCGGTTTGGGGGAAATGGGCGGGTATCTCACGCCAGAAACGGTCGGCGATCTCCCCGATGGGGGAGAGGCTGATTCGACTTCCTATAATCTCTCCGAAGAACGGCTGGCGGGAATGGGTACACAAGGTGACGGAGTAGTAGCCGGGGGAGGTGTAATCCCAACCGGGCAATCGGATTGTTCGAGGGCGGTGTGGAGGGAGGGACATCTCTGGGGTGATTATACAGAATTATCCGAAATCCGGGGGGAAGATGGGCAGAGGGCGGGGTTTGTATGGTATAACTGGGCTTCATATGGCGCCACAAAAACGGATTTTGGGGCATCTGGCGGCTTTGTTCACCATCTCGGTCTGGGGGGTGACGTTTATCTCGACCAAGGTGTTGCTGGAAAATTACAACCCGCTGGAGATTATGTTCTACCGCTTGATATTGGCGGTAGCGGCTCTGTTCATCGTCAGCCCGCCGCGCCGGGTGGGGGATATTCTTGGGGGCGGATGGAAGATGGCGGCGGCGGGGTTGTGCGGGGTGACCCTGTATTTCCTGTTTCAAAATCTTGCCCTGTCTTATACCCTGGCGGCAAACGTGAGCGTGCTGGTCTCGGCAGCGCCGCTGTTCACCGCCCTGGTCAGCCGGGTTGTTTTGCAGGAGAAGCTGAGAGCCAATTTTTACCTGGGTTTTGCCGTCGCCATGGCGGGGATTGTGCTCATCGCCTACAACGGGAGCTTTGTACTGCGCCTGAACCCGTTGGGGGATTTGCTCTCGCTGCTGGCGGCTCTGGCGTGGGCGTTTTACAGCGTGTTAATCGTGAAAATCGGGGATGAGGGGGCAGGGACGCTGCCCGCGACGCGCAAGGTGGTCGCCTATGGGTTGATCTTCACCCTGCCGGTTCTGCCCTTGTTTGGCTTTCGGGCGGATGCGGCGCGGCTGAGCGCCTTGCCTGATTTGCTCAATCTGATCTTTCTGGGGGTGATTGCTTCGGCGGTGTGTTACGTGACCTGGAATTACGCGGTGGGACGCCTGGGGGCGGCGCGGACGAGCGCGTATATCTACCTGATTCCCATGGTCACGATTATCGCCTCGGCGCTGGCGTTGGGCGAGCGGGTGACGCCGATGGGTGGGTTGGGGATGGGGTTAATCTTGG
>JBBIPD010000075.1:0-10765 GCA_037443025.1 Chloroflexota bacterium | reverse complement strand
CGTCACCGGGAATCAGCCCAGCCTTTCCCGAAAGAGAGAAAGCGCGGCTGTCGACATCCTCAGTATAACCATAAGCAAGTCTGACATCAGGATTCGCTTGCAGGAGAGGTATCAAGCGACTCAGTTTGTCCCCTGCCCAATAATCGTCGCCTTCCAGGATGGCGATGAATTCCCCTTGCGATCGTTCGAGCAGCCAGTTGTAGTTATCGCCTATGTGATGCCTCCCCCGATGGGCTTGATAATAATATTGAATCCGGTGGTCCTTATCGGCAAACTCCCTGGCAATCGTCCCGGTTTTATCCTCCGAACCATCATCCAGGATTAATTGTTCCCAGTTTGTATAGGTCTGGCTCAAGGCGCTCTCGATACAAGCGCCGATATAACGCTCATGCTGATATGTCGGAGTCAGGATACTCACCAGGTTTGGAATTACCATCGCAATCTAAAAATCATACGGCGGGTTTGAGACTTTACCCACACAAAATGGGTTCTCAGAGCCGTTTTCAGTTTTTCAGAGGTTTAGGTTTTCTCTACGAGGATGCCAATTTCTTCGCCAAAATCACCAAATAACAAGTTGGACCAATATTCCAGAAACACAAAAAGAGTTCTGCTAAATTTTTTATCCCAGGTGAGCCTGGTGGATACTGAGGCGGCGCCAAAGCGATTGATATCAGAACTCAAGTGATAAATTCCGCTGGCTGTCCTGGAAAAAGTGGCTGATTTTCTAATTTTGTATCCATTATTTTCAAGCAGATTTTCCAGAGTAGTACGGTTAAACAAGATAAAGTGGCGAGGGGGGTCCAAATTAAACCAGGAATGTTTGAACCATAAATGCCCAAACGAATGAATATTTGGGGTCGCGATTGCCAATAAACCATGAGATTTTAACAAGGCGCGGCATTGACTCAGCAAACCACCCGGGTCTGGCACATGTTCGATTACATGGATGAGGCTGATGGCGTCAAAAGACATGGGGGCAATATCAAGTAACTTCTGGGTCTCAGGGTACACCGTCAGTTGAAACTTATCTCTAGCAACCTGGGCGGCTTTTATATCCGGTTCTACACCACATACATCCCAACCGAGATTACGCATATGAGCCAGGAAACTGCCATCGCCACAACCAATATCAAGCAACTTACCCGGAGTTATCTCTTCCAAGAGCATGCTTTTCATGGCAACGATATCGGAATTCCGCCCAGGTAGTAATACGTTTTTAAATACCTCGGTCACCCCCTTGCGCTTGTAGCCTATCAAATTAATGCCATTCCCGTCGCTTTGATGGGTGAAATACTCCTGATAAAGTCTGTGAATCTCGGAAGCTACAGGGCGGGGATCAATCCACAAAACTCCACAAACGTTACAACGATAAAATGACCATTTACCTTTTGTGTGATACAGGCGATCTGTCAAATCGGAATAATACAATTCTCCTTTTCCCTGGCACAGCGGACATTCTTCCACCATTTCTGTGGTTATTGCCTGAACAAACTCAGCATCTTCGACAGTCAAGGTCGCGCCTCCAGTTTCCTCATTAATGTCCTGCCCATCTTCAAGAATGTCCTTCTTTCTTGGATGGACATCCCCATCACAGCGAATGAGAGCCCAAAAACGCCCAACAAACCAGCGGCAAAAAGGAGCAAATCCATCCAGGTATGAATACGGCTGCTGACCTTAAAACTCACAGCCATCAATACCCCAGGGGCTACGGTCAGGAGAGCGGGCAGATGGACTTTGCGAAGCAGTTGTGGCAGGGTCACCCCAAACGTTTTCAGAATGAAAGAAATAAAGATGGTTTCCAGGATGATGTATGTCAATGTTGTCGCGAGAGCAATGCCCGGCAAACCGTAGTTGGAGATCAAGAGCACCCCCAGGATAATCTTCACCACAGGATAAGCGGACATAATGAGGGTGAACACCCGCAGGCGATTCATGCCAGGGAGCATCACGTGAGCAATCACGTTTTGCGCCTGGTATAAAGACCCAATCAGAAGAATATAGAGAACAAGCACCGATTCTTCATAACCGATGCCTAACCAAAGGCGGATAAACGCCTGCCCAAAGACAAACAACCCGGCTGTCGCTATTGTATAGATCAAAATCAGGTATCGCGTTCCGTTTAAGTATAGCGATGTCAAAGATTTATTGTCGTTCTTCACCTGGAGGTCCGTTGCGGTTGGCAAAAGAGCGACCATGGAATACAAGATGATTCTGGAATAGCTATAGATGCGGTAGCCAACTTCATAGATGGCAACACTGGAGAGAGGCAGGAATATCCCTATCAGCACTTTATCCAAATCGCCCAAGGATTGACCGGCGAGCCCCCAGATAAACATCGAGCCGCTGAACTTCATCAGGTCGCGAATCTTGCTGAAGTCAACCTGTCGGGGCGTTATCTGCAGATACGGGATGCGACGACGCACCCAGAGATAATTCCCGCACCAGACCAGCGCCGAGATGGCAAATCCCAGCCAGACCAGACCCAACAGACCGTAGCCTTTGAGCAACAAAACATAAGTCAGCGCAGCGCGCAACAGATTACTGGTGATGTTGATCATGTTGATGGCGTGATAATCCTGCAATCCACCCACCAAACCGCGCCACAGAGTCATTGGAAAACCAATCGCGGTCTGGAAGCCAACAATATAGACCACCATTCTGAATATAGCGACATCCGCATCAGGCACATTCAGCAAATCTGGGAGATAAGGCGCAAGGCCCAGGACAACCATCCCAACCACAAGCCCAACGATGACATAAATCAGCAATGTAGTATTGACAATCTTTTGCAACCCTTCCTGATCGCCTGCCGCCAGATATTCGGAGGTTTTCTTCACCAACGTGGGTTGCAAGCCCACGTCCAAAAAACCCATATAACCCACCAGGCTATTGACCAACACCCAGATGCCAAACCCCACCCGACCGATGTGTTCGAGGACGAATGGCATCAAGGCAAAGTTGATCAGGAGAATGATCGCCGTCCCCCCGAACCCGCTGCTGATGTTGCGCAGGATTCTGAACCAGAGCCTGTAATTAGGGCTTAGAATTTCCTGGGAATTTACATCCATCTATGGCTCACTCGGTTCCCTAGAGGGCAACTCAGGGTAGCTGTTGCGGTTTTTCCCCCATCAACCCCCAGAGTAATTTCGCCCCATCGCGCAGGATGCCCGCCCACTTCACCGGGTAATACAGGGGCAGGAGCCAGGGCGGGTTGGGATTGTAGCGCCAGCGCAGGTGCGCCGGGCTGGGGAAAAGCAATGCCAACGCCAGGCGCAGGCGCGCCCTCCAGCGCAGGCGGGAGAGCGCCTCCCAGGTCGCCTGGGCGTGGTGGGGTTGGGGCTGGTACACCCCTCGCCGGGGGGCGATCAGACCCGGGTTCGCGGGTTGCAGTTCATCCTGCAATCCCTCAGGCAGCGGCGCGCCCAAATCCTGCCGCGCCGCCCACAACCCGCTGAAGAAGGGCTGCGTCCAACCCAACTCGACCGCCTTGTTAATCAGGACATCCCGGTCAATCTCCTCCCCCCAGCGATAGAGTAAAAGATAAATATCGTACAACCAGAGCAATCGCTCCGAAGCGCCGCCATGTTCCAGGAAGAGATGCCCGCAAAGGTAAAGCAGATTGGCGGTTGGATTCAGGGCAAGGATGTACTGCGGGTCGAATGGAGGGTTGAATGGGCTGAAAAGCCGGGTGTTCTCCCAAAACCAGGAGGTCGGCGCGCCGCGGCGGTCATCTCGCCCGCCGACCAGACCCCAATGCAGTTCCACCCCGGGGGTCTGTCCCCCGGGTTTGCTCAGATATAACTCAAAACCCACCTGGCGGGTGACCCGCTGGGAAAGCACCGGGAAGGGTTGAGTATAACCGATAGCCTCCAACGCCTGGCGGGCGCCATCGAAATCGTCCTCCCTCACCAGCACATCCAGATCGTGCATTGGGCGTAGGGCGATATCCGGGTAGAGGTCAACTGCCAGATGGGCGCCTTTCAAAACGACTGCCGGGATTTGGGCAGCCTCCAATGCGCCTAAGATATCCTGCAAATCTCTCAGGAGCAGGCTGTTCTGCGCCAGGCTTTGGTAATACATCTCCCGCAGCGAAGCCTGCACCTTCTGCGGTACCAGTTGAGACCGATGTGACGCCTGAAAAGCCGCAGAGACCAGCGGCGCCACCCCCTGGGCATGCGCCAAAACCAGAAAGGCGCTCCAATCCTGCTCAGAAAAACTCGACCAGTCTACCCCATCAACTCTGCCCGAGAGCAGCGAGCAGAGCGCAGCATAGAGCCGCGAATATAGAATCTCTTTTTGGGTTTTTATCGTCTCGCCCCCAGGCTGATTCATTGACGCATGCCATTCCTATTGGAAAAGTCTGGCTAGTGGTCGCCCATGCTGACCACCTGGCTTTCCCAGCGGTGCCAGCGACCGTGGTGCTTTTCGAGGAGCTTCTTCCCCTCTCCTGGAGACTCCAAGCCGATGGCTTCCAGGTCGGCGTCCACCATGATGCGCACCAGGTCTTTGAAAAATACCCTGGGCTCCCAACCCAGCTCGCGCTGCGCCTTGGAGGGATCGCACAAGAGGAAGTCCACTTCGTTGGGTCGGAAATAGCGTTCATCTATGCGCACATACTCCCCCCAGTCGAGGTTCACATAACCGAACGCCTCATCCAGAAATTCACGCACCGAATGCGCCTCGCCGGTGCCGATGACAAAATCATCCGCGTGGTCGTGTTGCAGCATCTTCCACATTGCTGCCACGTAGTCGGGGGCATAACCCCAGTCGCGTTTGGCGTCCAGGTTGCCCAGGTAGAGGTATTTTTGCTTGCCGGCTTTAATGGCAGCCACCGCTCGAGTGATTTTGCGGGTGACGAAGGTCTCGCCGCGGCGGGGCGATTCGTGGTTGAAAAGGATGCCGTTGCAGGCGAACATGCCGTAACCCTGGCGATAATTGCGGGTCACCCAATAGGCATATAGCTTGGCAGCCGCATAGGGACTCTGCGGCTGGAACGGCGTGTTTTCGTTCTGAGGCGGCGGGGCGCTGCCGAACATCTCGCTGGAGGAAGCCTGATAGAACCTCGCCTTGATGCCGCTTTTGCGTATGGCTTCAAGAATTCGCATCGCGCCCAAACCGGTCACATCGCCGGTGTACTCGGGTAAATCGAAGGACACACGCACATGCGATTGCGCCGCCAGATGATATATCTCATCCGGACGGATGTTGTAAATCAGCTCAATCAGATTTCCCGAAGCAGCCACATCCCCGTAATGTAGATACAGGTTGACCCCGTTGGCGTTATGCGGGTCGTGATAGATGTGGTCAATGCGATGGGTGTTGAAGGTGCTGGCGCGGCGAATCAAACCATGCACCTCATAGCCTTTCGAGAGCAGAAGCTCCGCCAGATAAGAACCATCCTGACCGGTAATCCCGGTGATGAACGCTTTTTTCATCCCATTTTGCTCGCTTTCCAAAATCAACTCAATCTCGATTTGACGCCTTGATTTTATCGCGCTCCGCCGTTCCGACAGTCTCTACCGTTGGCAACCGCAGTGTCGGAAGTGTACACCAGGCGCTTACCCGGCGCTAATCCGGGCAAACTTCTGCCTGGATCAGGCGCTCAAAACAATTACCCGGCGCGACTATTTTTTCCTTTTGCGCTGAATCTGCCCGGCGTCTAACTCTATCGGCACCTGGCGCTGCGAATTCAGCAATTGCAACAAAACCCGAACGCGCTCGCTCCCGGGCAGGCGCACATCGAAAATCGCCTCATATCCGGCAAACGGACCGGAACTGATGAGTATCTCATCGCCGCGCTTCAAACCATCGAACAATTCGCCTCCAGCCGCGGCAATCTCATCCACCCGTTTCTGAATGGCGTAGACCAGATTATCCGGGACAATCGCCGGCTCATCGCCAAATGTGACCAACCCCAGGGCGTGCGGCATCCACTGAAAGGTGGAAAGCCCCACCGCTTCGACGTCCACCTGGACGAACATATAACCCGGAAAGTAAGGGCGCACCTTGCGCGAACGCGGGTTAACCGGCTGAACCCGCAAACGAGGGTAAAACACCTCGAACCCTTGCGTCTTCAGCAAGCGCCAGACCACATCTTCCTTTCTTGGTTTACTCCGGAGCGCGTACCAATGAACCGGCATACCTCACCCTTTTTCTTCCGAGAATACCCCCGGTTGCCACTTCAGGGCATCGTAGATTTTTTGGGTGATTAAGAATCTCAAGCGCCCTTTTTCAACGATCAGACGCACTTCACCAAATTCACCCACCAGACTGAGCGCCTCATCCACCATCGAAACCTGGTGAAATTCCATGACCTTCAAGGTGTAGGTCTCTCCCTTCGGCGTCATAATTTTCGTCGTTCGTGGTCGGTCAACCATAATCATCCCTCTTCTACTGGCTGGTGCAATCGGCGGGCAATAAAAAACACCCTGCGGGATTTTCCACCTCTGCTAAGGGCATCCACCACATCCATATTTGCCTACCATTGTACCAGCCAATGACCAATACTTGTCCAACAGGAAGCCTAAATAACAATTTTGTAAATAAAATTGTCTTTCACACCCCGCCAGGCAATCCTATACCACCCTCAGGTGGGTTATCCGAGACAAACCATGACGAATGAGAAAAGCCGGTATGTAGAAAATCAGATGGAGCGTCAGGCTGATTGCCAGAATAAAGGCGATGCTCTGCATCGCCGCATCCAATACAGGGGCAAAATTTTGGATAAGCCAGGGACCGGCTCCCGCCAGAAACACCAATACCACCGCCAGAGCGATTATCAGGATGAGGGGAAGCCAGGCGCGCCGATCTGAACTCGAGGGGAACATGGTGCTGCTGACCACGAATGTCAGGTACACCCAGAGCCAGAAGTCCGGCTGACCAATTGCGAGGGAGATCGCTCTTTCCCATGTCGCCCAGTCTAAGGGAATGGAATAGGGGTAAATTTGGGAAACCCCCAGGTGCACCCAACCCGCATAAGCCACAAAAGCGCCGCCCGCCAACAAGGGAGCTGTCCCAATCAATGCTTCCCCTAACAGGTTGGTTGGGGCGGTCTCCACCAATCCCAGGCGCAGGCGCCCATTTGCCATTGGGCGGGGTATCAGCGAAAATCGCCCCGTATGCACCCCCAGGAGCTTTGCCATCAGCCAATGGCTCAGCTCATGCATTGCCACGCCCGGAAAAAAGATGAGCGAGAACAAGACAATGGAAACATCCGCTCGCCGGGTGAGCAAGAGCAAAATCGCCTGCATCTCTTTGTGGAGTTGGCGCTGCAGAACCAGGAGCGGAATCAAAAAAACCAGAAACCAGAACAGCCCAGGGTAATCAATCAAACCAGAGCAGCCTGGACAATCGGCACAAATTCATCCGCTTTGAGACTGGCGCCGCCGACCAGAGCGCCGTCTATTTCTGGCTGGACAAAGAACTCGGCTGCGTTGGAGGCTTTTACCGAGCCGCCATACAGCACCCGAATCTCACCGGCTATCGTCTCGCCGAATAAATCCGCCAGAGACGTCCGAATCACGTCGGCAATCACCGCGTTTGCCCCTTCTGGGGTGGCGGCTCGCCCGGTTCCAATCGCCCAAACCGGTTCATAGGCGATGATCAGCAGGTTGCCGTCGCTCAAATCCAGCCGAGCCAGACCATCCCTGACCTGGCGAGAAACCACCTCTCGCGTTTGTTCGCGCTCATACTCTTCCAGGGTCTCCCCGACGCAGACGATGGGTTTAAGTCCGTGGAGTAAGGCTGCCTGAACTTTGCGGTTCACACTGGCGTCAGTTTCGCCAAAATACGCCCTGCGCTCAGAATGCCCAATGATGACATACTGACATAGCTCAGCGACCATCAGCGCAGAGATTTCTCCGGTGAAGGCGCCAGAGGATTCACAATGTAAATTCTGCGCCCACAAGACCAAGTCCGTCCATTCCAGCAAAGAGCGCACCGCAAGCAATGCAGTGAACGGCGGACAGAGAACCTTCTCCACGCCTTTTACCGCCTGCAATCCAGGCACCAGCTCAGACACAAGATGGCGGGCTTCGGCGATGGTTTTATACATCTTCCAATTGCCAGCTACGAATGGTTGCCTCATGAAAGCCTCACAAGAATGGATTTTGCGCAATCGGTGAACAGCCAGGGACGAAGGGTATTTCAATCAACCCTTCGTCCCCAGAGCGTCAATCGCAATCGGTTACTTATCTTCCAACGCCACAACGCCCGGCAGGGGTAAGCCCTCAAGCATCTCAAGCGAAGCCCCGCCGCCTGTGGAGATATGGCTGATCTTGTCCGCCAAGCCAGACTGGTTGATCGCCGCCACCGAATCGCCGCCGCCGATGATGGTGGTCGCGCCGCAATTCGCCACAGCCTGAGCGATGCCAAAAGTCCCCTGAGCAAAGCGGGGAAATTCGAAAACGCCCATAGGACCATTCCAAACCACGGTGCCGGCGCCCTGTAAAGCCTTGCTGAAGAGCTTTACCGTCTCAGGTCCAATATCCATGATTCTCCAGCCATCGGGGACAGCCCCTACGGGGATGGTTTTCATCTCCGCATCCGCCTCAAAACGGTCGGCGATGACCACATCCACCGGCAGTCGCAATTTGATTCCGCCCTGCTGGAGCAACTCCCGCGCCGTATCCAGCGCCTCATCTTCCACCAATGAGTCGCCCACAGGGTACCCCTGGGCTTTGAAGAAGGTGTTCGCCATCCCTCCGCCAATCAGCACCATATCGGCTTTGGTCAGCAGGTTGCGGATCACTCCAATCTTGTCGCCAATTTTCGCCCCACCCAGGATGGCGACGAAGGGTCGTTTGGGATCTGCCACAGCCTGCCCGAGATAACGAATCTCCTTTTCCATCAGGAAGCCAGCCGCAGCGGGCAGGAAGCGCGCCACGCCTTCTGTGGAGGCATGGGCGCGATGCGCCGAGCCGAAAGCGTCATTGACGTACAGGTCAGCCAGGGAGGCGAGTTGGCGGGACATTTCCTCGTCGTTTTTGGTCTCTCCGGCATGGAAGCGGGTGTTTTCGAGCAACAACACGTCTCCGGGTTTCAGCCCGGCTGCGGCTTTCTCCGCCACGGGACCGATGCAATCTTCCGCAAATGCCACCGGACGCCCAAGGAGCTGGCTCAGGCGGTCTGCAACCGGACGGAGGGAGAATTCCGGCTTTGGTTCGCCCTTGGGTCGCCCCAGATGGGAGCACAGGATGAGCGCTGCCCCCTGATCCAGCAGATATTCCAGGGTTGGAAGCGCGGCACGAATTCGGGTGTCATCACCCACCACGCCGTCTTTGATGGGGACATTGAAATCCACCCGTACCAATACCCGCTTGCCGCGATAATCTACATCTCTGATGGTTTTTTTGTTGAACATAGCCGCCTCCAGTTCCCGCTTCTTTTTGCAAAGGTTTATCCTTGCGCATCAAGAAGCGGGAACCGAACGATTGAGCAGGATTAGAGGAATTTCGCTATCAACGCCGCCAAATCCGCGGTGCGGACGGAATAACCCCATTCGTTGTCATACCAGGCGACGATCTTGGCGAGGGTGCTGGATTCTTTGCCAAGCACCATGGTGAACGGCAGATCCACCGAGGAGCTGTGGGGGTCGCCCTTGAAATCAACGCTCACCAGGGGCTCATCAACCGCCTGCAAGATGCCTTTGAGCGCGCCAGCCGCCGCATCTCGGTAATCCTGGCGCAACTGCTCGGTGGTGGTGGCTTTCTCCAGCTCGACGGTCAGATCAATCACAGAGACGGTCGAGGTCGGCACACGCAAGGCGTAACCATCCAGCTTGCCAGCCAAATCGGGGATGACCAGTTTCAGAGCGCGGGCTGCACCAGTCGAGGTGGGGATGATGTTTATCGCCGCCGCCCGGGCGCGCCGCAGGTCGCTATGGGGCAGGTCGAGGATTTTCTGATCATTGGTGTAGGCGTGAATCGTGGTCATGAAACCGCGCACAACTTTATATTTGTCATGCACTACTTTCACCGCCGGCGCCAGACCGTTCGTCGTACAGGAAGCGTTCGAGACAACGTGATGGTTCGCCGGATCGTATTTTTCGTGATTGACGCCTAAAACGATGGTGATATCTTCGCCCTCCGCCGGAGCGGTGATAATCACCTTTTTGGCGCCGCCTTTGGTGATGTGGTTTTCGGCGCCTTTGACCATCTTCCCTTTCTTATTGACCCCATCTTTTTTAACGGTGAAAATCCCGGTGCCTTCGATGACGATATCAACCCCCAAATCACCCCAGGGGATATTGGCAGGATCGGTTTCTTTGAACGCCCTGACTTTTTTACCATCAATGATCATCCCATCATCCGCAACTTCGACTTTGCCATCGAAACGACCGTAATTCGAGTCGTACTTGAGCAGATGCGCCATGGTGTTCAGATCACCGATATCATTGAAGGCAACGACCTCCAGTTCATCGGGGTGGTAGTCCCGAATCGCCTTTAACACCTGTCGCCCAATGCGACCAAATCCGTTGATTCCAACTTTTACTGCCATTGTAAACCTCCTTTTTTGGTTTTTGTTTGTTGTTTTTTGTCTATACGCGTTTATCCATGCGTCAGGTATCTGACCCAATGGGTGATCCGGGTAAGCGGCAATCTTTCCTATTCTACCAGAGGACCGGTGCGCTCTTCGAGCAAATCCAGCAACGCTCGGGCTAATTTATCCGAATCGTGCCGCCAGGGACGATCTTCATCCACCAAATCTGCAAAATAAACCGAGAATTGCTGGCTCAGGTCGCTATCAATCTTCACCCAGGCGGAAA
>JBBIPD010000074.1:0-10802 GCA_037443025.1 Chloroflexota bacterium | reverse complement strand
GCTGCTCATAACTGACATCCGAACGACCGCTCACCTGCCACCGACCGGGGATACCTGGGCGGACGGTCAGCAGGTTAATGTCCCATTGATCGTATTCGCGGATTTCTTCAGGGCTGATCATCCGTGGACCGACCAGCGACATCTCTCCCCTCAGGACATTGAAGATTTGGGGCAGTTCGTCCAGGCTGGTCTTGCGCAGAAAACTGCCAATCCGGGTCACGCGGGGATCGTTTTTAAGCTTATGGTTCCGCTCCAGTTCCTCCTTTAGCTCTGGGTGGGCAGCCAGAATTTCATCGCCATTTACGTACATCGTGCGGAATTTGAAAGCGTCAAACTGCCGCCCATTCACACCCATCACCCGTCGCCGATGGATGATCGGTCCGGGGGAGCTGAACTTTATCAGCAGTGCAATAACCAAAAAGACGGGAGACAGAAGTATCGTCAAGGGGATGGCTATCGTATAATCCAGGGTTGCTTTTAAAACCCTGTCTATCCCCGACAACCTCACCTGGTTGACCTCGACCAGGGGGACGTAAGCAAACTCGTTGACGGTCAGACCGGTGGTGATAATTTCATATAAGCCAGAAGACATTCGAACGTTGACGCCCTTGATGACTCCATAACGCTTGAAAATCGACAGGAGACCATCTCGGGAAGAAAAGGCGCTGGAAGCCAGGATGATCTCTTCGATATTATGCTTCTGGACGATGGCATCCAAGTCCTCCAATGAACCGAGGCAATAGAGCTGGTCGGTGACTCTCTCCCCTGCCGGGATCTTTTTATCAATAAAGCCCATGATGTGGAACCCAGAAGTCCGCCAGCTCATCAACTGGCTCGCCAGAGACAGACCCTCGTCGTTCGCCCCAACGATAACCGCCGGCGAGAGAAAATAACCCGTCGAACGCAGGGCGTAGATAACCCGTCGCAAGCTAAAGCGAAAGATGGCTGCCAGCAGAAACGCCAGCCCCCAGGATGTAACCAGCCAGCCTCGGGCAAGGACAAATTCCGGCAGCAGGAATCCGGTAGCAATGACCAGGAACGCCCCGATTGTCGTCCCATTGAAGAGCATGGAGTATTCGCGGGTTCCCCCCAGCAGATTTTTTCGATGATACAAGCCCGTCAGAGCGTAAATGAAGAGCCATACCGGCACAATCAAGATCACCAGGGTCTGGTAATATCCCATTGCCGGTACAACATCTTGTTTAAATAATGGCAGGTTCACCTCGAAGCGCAGGAAATATGCCAGGCGCATCGCCGCGCTGAGGGCGATCAAGTCTGATAGAATTACAACGAAGATGAAAATCCGCCACTGCCACTCACGCGGTAAACTGCGAGAAGCGCGCCGGACACGATGCGTCATTGGCGTTTCAATGAAGATATCACGTTGGATTACCGACTGCATAAATCTCCCCTTTTATCCTCTTCAGACAGTAATAGCGCTTGCCTGAATGCTACAACCCAGGTTATTATGAAGATTGTGCCACAATCAATCCTGCAACGTGCAAGATAGAGGCGTCAATAATGTCTTCCTACGCTGGTTTGTCTGCGCCAAACTCGCCTCTGCCCCCAGGCGCATTTTGTTCCCTGCAATGAGAATCTAGCCAGCTTTTTGCGACCGCCCTTTTCAATGATAGTAATACTCTGCTTACCGGATCATCCCCGATTGATTGTCCACCTATTTCGTTAAAATATCGTAACAGTTAAATTGCCGACAGTCAATAACCCAAAAGGACTACTTATAGACTATTCATTTTGCCCGTTTCAATAAATGTCACGTATGGAAATACCCGCTGAAACGGGGATTTAGGGTGTAAACACCTCGAACACCCATCCCCCCACTGGTGTTCAAGCAAAGAGCCATAACAAAGACGCCGCCCTTTTTAGAGCAGCGTCTTTGTTGAACGAGGCTTACGCCTCACGGAACTCTCCCTCTACAACTTCACCCTCATCGCTGGGAGGCGCGTGGTGACCATTACCGCCTACCCCGCCCGAAGCGCCTCCATACGGCGCGCCTTGCGCTTGTTGGGCGTACAACTGCTGGCTCAAGGCATGGAAGGCGTTTTGCAAATCGTCAATCTGACGCTTTATCTCTACCGCGTCCTGACCTTTCATCACCTCCCGCAGACCATTGATCTTGCTCTGGATTCTCTCACGTTCAGCCAGCGGCACCTTATCGCCAAGCTCGGCTAAAGTTTTTTCGGTCTGATAGGCGATACTATCAGCCTGGTTGCGCAGGTCGATCAATTCTCGCCGCTTGCGATCTTCCGCTTCATGTTCGCGGGCTTCGCGCACCATCCGTTCGATCTCACTCTTGCTCAGATTGGTCGAGGCGGTAATCGTAATCTTCTGTTCCCGCCCGGTGGCTTTATCCTTCGCGCTGACATTCAAGATGCCGTTGGCGTCAATATCGAAAGTCACCTCTATCTGCGGGATGCCTCGCGGCGCCGGAGGAATCCCCTCCAGGCGGAAGCGACCGAGGCTCATGTTGTCCGCCAGGGGACGCTCTCCCTGGAGCACATGGATGTCCACTGCGGTCTGGTTATCTTCGGCGGTAGAGAAAACCTCGCTCCGCCGCACCGGAATGGTCGTATTGCGCTCGATGAGGGTGGTCATAACCCCTCCCAGGGTCTCAACCCCGAGAGAAAGCGGTGTGACATCCAACAAGAGAACGTCTTTAACCTCACCACCCAGGACGCCAGCCTGAATCGCAGCGCCCACAGCGACCACCTCGTCGGGATTCACGCCCTTATGTGGCTCTTTTCCGGTCAAAGACCGGACCAGTTCCTGAACCATCGGCATGCGAGTAGCGCCGCCAACCAGGACAACCTCATCCACCTCGGTGGCGCTCAAACGAGCGTCTTTGAGGGCGGCAAAGAACGGGGTGCGCAACCGCTCGACCAGGTCCTCACAGAGCTGCTCGAACTTCGAGCGGGTTAGCTTGATTTGCAGGTGCTTCGGTCCCGAGGCGTCGGCGGTGATGTACGGCAGGTTTATTTCTGTCTCCACCATGCTGGACAGCTCAATCTTGGCTTTTTCCGCCGCCTCGCGCAGGCGCTGCAACGCCTGACGGTCCTGGCGAAGATCAATTCCATGCTCTCGCTGAAATTCGTCTGCCACCCAGTTAACGATGCGCTCATCCCAATCGTCGCCGCCCAGGTGGGTGTCGCCATTGGTCGCTCGGACTTCGATTACCCCATCGCCAACATCCAGAACGCTCACATCGAACGTCCCACCGCCCAGGTCAAAGACCAGGATGGTCTCGTTTTTCTTTTTATCCAAACCATAGGCAAGAGCCGCTGCGGTTGGCTCATTGATGATGCGCAATACCTCCAGACCGGCGATCTTCCCCGCGTCCTTGGTCGCCTGCCTCTGGCTGTCGTTGAAGTAAGCCGGAACGGTGATCACCGCCTGGGTGACCTTCTCGCCCAGGTATGCTTCGGCGTCGGTCTTGAGCTTGCCCAAAATCATGGCGGATATTTCCTGTGGGCTGAACTCGCGCCCGACGACCGGAATCTTGACCCGCGCATCTCCCGCCGGACCGCGCACAACATTGTAGGGGACCATCTTGCGTTCGGTTTCAACCTCGTCGTAACGCCTCCCGATGAAGCGCTTGATCGAATATACTGTGTTCAATGGGTTCACAACAGCCTGTCGTTTGGCTGTTTGCCCAACCAGCCTTTCGCCATTCTTATTAAACGCCACAACCGAAGGCAATAAGCGCGAACCTTCTGCGGTCGGGATGACGGTGGGTTCACCCCCCTCAACCACAACCACAACGCTGTTCGTTGTACCCAAATCTATACCAATAATCTTAACCATATGCAATCTCCTTTTTATAGCATATATGATGTGAATAATATCGTGTAAAAGATACCTGAGAAACGCAAGAAGAACGTTAACAAAGCATAGGAGAGATGTCAAAATTTAATCAGCCTCTCTATCAGGCGCGCTGGTCGGCTGGCTTTCTCCCTTACATAAAGAAACACGCGGGGATTCGAATGGATTACAGGGGGCTTTGCGAACGTGAATCGGCTCCCAAATCTTTTCAAGTTTTTACGCATAAGTGGGGGAAAACATGCAAGATTCTATGTATTACTGACAATTTATGGGGCAAAACCGTACTCCTGAAAATCTTTACTCTCCTGACACATCTGCAAAATGACATTTTTGCAAGCAATTTGCATCGTGCATCCGAGAATCCGACCAAAATGGGGGATTTGCGCGCCAGAATATGTCAAAATTTTGAATAATCAACCTCGCGGAAGGTCGAATCTAGCCCAGGCTTAAGTTTAAGACTGACCCGAATTGCCTTTAAACGGTAGCAATTCAGATTGAAAAAAATCAATATATCTGGGGGATATCCGCCCTTCCAACCCAACTCCTAGGGGTATCTATGAGTTCCCGAGATTTCGGATAGTCGTCTGATGTACCGACATTTCTTTAAGATTCGGGAATCTTAAAGTATTCTTTTTTTTTAGATTACCGTAGGTTAGTCGTATTGTATAATTACCCCAATTTCTGCTAGAATGTAACAGGCAGCGCAGGAGCAACCTCTTTCAGGGGGATGAAAGCTCTGAGCTAAACGCCGAAAGATAAAATCCTTTTCGGTCAAGCAAAATCAGATGGTTTTGACCACTACAAGCCAGGCGTAGTGGTGATAGTCCTCTAACGTCTAAAACCTAATTCGTGAGGAGAAACCTGTATGAAAGCAGAACAGGCATGGCAAGCCACCCTCGGACAACTTCAACTGGAAATGCAGAAAGCGGCTTTTGATACCTGGGTGCGCGATTCAGAGCTTATCTCCTATGAAGACGGTAGTTTTATCATCGGCGTCCAAAACGCTTACGCCCGAGATTGGCTCCAGAGCCGCCTTTCTAGCAAAGTCACCCGCTTGCTGACCGGTTTGATGAACCGCTCGGTGGATGTGCGCTTCATCGTCTGGCAAAACCCGGTGGGCGACGACGATACCGACCAGACAGAATCGGAAGACATCCCGGCAGCGGTGGTTTACCCCGAAAAAGCCAACTTAAATAGCCGCTATACCTTCGACAATTTTGTCGTTGGCGCAAGCAACCGTCTGGCGCATGCCGCCTCACTGGCTGTTGCTGAGAAGCCTGCCCAGGCATATAACCCACTTTTTTTATACGGCGGCGTTGGTCTGGGTAAAACCCACCTCCTGCACGCCATCGGGAATATGTGCCTGGAAAAGGGGCTTCAGGTGCTTTATGTCTCCTCCGAGGAGTTCACCAACGATCTGATCAACGCGATCCGCACTCATACCACACAGGCTTTTCGTGAGAAATACCGACAGACAGACGTTTTGTTGATAGACGATATTCAGTTTATTGCCGGAAAAGAGTCCACTCAGGAAGAGTTCTTTCATACCTTCAATACCCTGCATGGACAGAACAAGCAACTGGTCATCTCCTCCGATCGTCCACCAAAGGCAATGGTGACCCTCGAAGAGCGGTTACGCTCACGTTTTGAATGGGGACTGGCAGCCGATATTCAACCCCCCGATTTCGAAACCCGTCAGGCGATCCTGCGGGCGAAATCCGACCGCGCCGGTTACCAGATACCCAACGCCATCATCGAATTGATCGCCCGCCGCGTCCAATCCAACATCCGAGAGCTGGAAGGAGCGCTCACCCGGGTGGCTGCTTTCGCCAGCCTGAGCGCCTTACCTCTCACCCCCCAAATGGTCGAGACCGTGTTGGTGGATATGTTGCCGCGACGGACAGAAGTCCAACCCGAAGAAGTCGTTCGTAAGGTCGCCGACACCTTCGGAGTCAACCTGGAGAGGATGTTGGGGCGCGAACGCTCCCGAGATGTCGCCTTGCCCAGGCAAATCGCCATGTATCTGCTGCGTGAAGAAGCCAACATCTCCCTGCCGCAAATTGGCGACGCCCTGGGTGGGCGCGATCACACCACCATCATGTATGGTTGCGAGAAAATCGCCGACCTCCTGGAAAGGGATGACCGCTTGCGGAAGCAGGTGATCGAGATTCGCGAACAATTATATGGGAGTCCTGTGACGCGCGCCTAAGGCTGGCTCTTAATTCGAGAGCGCATCTCTTTCACCAACCGTTTTAAACGCCCATATGAGCGTTGCCAGGTCGATTCGCCCGGCGCAGGTTGCGACTCGGGTTCTGGAAACGGCTCCAGGTCAAACATCTTGCGAAACACATAACGCCCCAACAGGCTCAGGGTGGCTACCGCTGGCGCCGCCAGAACCAATCCGATCGCGCCGATAAACCTGGCGAGAATCAGCGCCGTAATCAAGATAGCCGCCGGATGGACGTTCAGGCTGTGCCCAAATATCCTGGGCGAGATGATATTGTCGTATATCTGGTCTGTGATAAGCATCAAGACAATGACCAGAAGCGCATAATAGATGGGTTGCAGACCAAAATAATTGCTGGGTTGAAAAAACGCCACCAACGCAGTGACTACCAGAGTAATCGCCGGACCGACATACGGGACAAACCGCGCCAGACCAGCCATGATCGCAATCCCTATGGCAAACCGCAAGCCCAGGATGTTCAAGAGAATCGAGTAAGTCACGATCACCAGCAAGATAATCGTTAGCTGTCCCCGCAAAAAAGCATTCCAAATCGTCCGCAATTCCTGACCCAGACGTTGCAGATCGTACTCATACCCGGGCAAGTCAATGCGTACAAGCTGACCGGGTATTCTCCCCGCCTCAGCCAGCAGAAAGTAAGAGATAATCAGAACAAATAAACCCCACCCAAATATCCCTGCCGCGCTGCCCGCGAATGAGCGGATAACGACCCCCAGTTGCCCCACCAGACTCTGGGCGACGGAGAGGACCTCGTTCGTGAGGGTCGGTACATTCAATAATTGACCAAAATCAATCGTGAACGGTCCGATTTGATACACCTGCGTGGAAAGGTTGGCGATGATTTGAGGGATATCCTCAATAAATCGCTGGACAAATGTCAGCAGACTTTGGATTTGTTGTACGATTGCCAAACCCGTCAAGGTGAGCACCCCCACCACGATGACGATGACAACCAGATAGATCAAGTTGGTCGCAGCGCGCCAGGAGATTTTGGTCTTCTCGCTGAGACGTTTAACCAACGGGTATAACAGGTATGCCAGGATAAAAGTCAGGATAAGCGGACCGATAATTCGCCGAAACCAGACCAGAAGCGCGCCAAAAATGGCGACGATTGTCAGACCAACTACGGTCTTCGCCATCGTCCCCCATTTAGGGGAAGTTTGAGGAGGCACGGCTTGAGTCATCTGCTCCCGGCGACTTCTAATTGCCTGTTGTCCTCTCTTGCCAACAAAAGGCGGTGGTCAGCCATGAGCTCATAGTTCAGGCGTTCCACCGCATCTCATTTCTCCCGACCGATTCTGGTCACAAAATGAACGATAGGACAATCAAAATTCCGAAGAACACTCCCGCAAGAATGCCGATTCTCTTCAGATCTTTGATGACGTATGAATAATCCGGATTAAATTTCCTGTCTGAGCTTAGAGAAGCGCTGGCGGCGGTTTCAGCCGTAGCGTTCACTGCGGGCGCTTCGGAAGCGACTTTACGAGTTTGGCGCTTATATTTTCTTGGCATAAATACTCCTTTATTTCGTCATTATAACTGGCATCATCCGCCAGGCTGCAGTTTGGCAATCACCACAATCCGCTGGTCATCCACCATATAGGGGTAACACGAAATCAGAGTCACGGTGGCTTCCTTGGTTGGATTCATGACTTCCACCTGCGTGGGTTCAACCACTTTGCTATCAACCACCACATAGGTGTACGCTCTCTGGTTGGTATAGACGACCACCTCATCGCCCGGCTCCAACTGGTCAAGATCGCGAAAGATTTCCCCAAAAATATCGTTATGGGCGGAGAGGACCAGATTGCCGGCTTTACCAGGATCGGAGGAGCCGATATGCTGCCCCACCCCCTTTTTCAACTGCTCCCAGCCATCACCCTGGACTACTGGAGCATCCACATTGATCGCCGGTATCCGTATCCGGATTGCCTGCTCTGGTCCGGGTGTGGGCACGGGGATGTTCGCCAACGACTGCACCAAAGGGCGCAGGTGTTCGGGGATTTCGGCGTCATTCGGTCGCGTGCCGCCCTCGGCGTTGGGCGGGGTATGCCCGGAAGGCAAGACGACTGCAACAATCAGCGGTGTGGGGGTCAGGGTGGGCTGTTCCAAAGCGGCTGCCACCTCGCGGTTCAGTTCTTGAATCAGGTTCAATCCGTTGAAAACAACAAAAATAAAACCGGCAACCGCAGCCACTTCAATGATCAACAAAAAGTAATCCAAAAATCGGCGTCGCCGTGAGCGATGAACCCCCGCCCTATCTCCACCGCTTTCATCCTCATCCGCCAGCATCCCGCTGTGCAGATTTTCAAACGAGCCTTCCATATCTGGAGCGACCACCACCACCCGACCCGTGCGGCGAAAACGCTCCAACCGATCCTGGCGAACAGCGCGGCGCTTTTCCACCAGCATCCAGCGCAATTCGTCCACGCTGAGTTCCTTCGGGGACTTCTTCTTCATCACGCCGTGATTATACCTTATTCACCGATGATTCCGCCCCGCGTCAGGCGATGTAAATCACCCAAGACGGCTTTGACTTCGGCTTCGGTGATCGCCCGGTCTTCATCGCGATGGCGCAAAAGACCGGCGCGCGCCTTCTCCAACGCCACCTCCGCCAGGGTCGCATTTCGGCTGATGGCTTCTTTCACCAGTTGCGCCCCGGCTGCATAACCAATCAACGGATTCAAAGCGGTAACGATGATGGCGTTCCTCGCCAGCCAGCCCTCCGCCTTCTCCCGGTTTGCCTGCAAGCCAAGCACACACTTCTCGCTAAAGGCATTGATGGCGCCGATCATCACCTGCATGCTCTCGAACAAGGCATGGGCGATAATCGGCATCATCACATTCAACTCCAACTGACCCGCCTGGGCAGCCAACGCAATCGTTTGATCCAGACCCTGAACATGGTACATCGCCATGTTGAGCATTTCCGCCATCACCGGGTTAACCTTGCCGGGCATAATGCTTGACCCCGGCTGGACTGCGGGCAGGCGCAACTCGTCCAGCCCGGTGGATGGACCGGACGCAAGCAGGCGAATGTCGTTGGCAATGCGGGTCAGGGTAATTGCCAGGGTGCGCAGAGCGCCTGAGAAATCAGCCGCGTCCGCCATGGACTGCATGGATTCAAACAGGTTATCCGACTCGTACAAAACCAAACCGGTCAATTCCGACAGACGCTTCACCATGCGCGAGTGATACTCCGGATGAGCATTCAGCCCGGTCCCGACGGCTGTTCCGCCGACGCCCAGGCGACGCAGCCCCTCGGCTGCCCTGCGAATACGCTCACCGTCTCTGGCGACAGCCTTTGCATACGCCCCAAATTCCTGCCCCATCCGCACCGGCACCGCATCCTGCAGATGCGTCCGCCCTGATTTGACGATTCCATCGAACTCCAGCGCTTTTTGGTGCAACGCCTGTGCCAACCCGGTCACCGCCTGCATCAATTCATCCAGCCGCCACAAAACCCCCAGACGGATTGCGGTTGGAATCGTGTCATTCGTTGATTGGGACATATTGACGTGGTCATTCGGATGCACCCGATACTCGCCCAATTCCCCGCCCAATATCTGGGTGGCGCGATTGGCGATGACCTCGTTCGTGTTCATGTTGTGGCTGGTGCCCGCCCCCGCCTGAAAGGGGTCAACCACAAATTGATCATCCCAACGCCCGTCAATCACCTCCTGCGCCGCCTGAACAATCGCCCGGGCTAACTCCTCGTCCAGCAATCCCAGGTCGCGGTTGACCTCCGCCGCAGCCCGCTTGATGGTCGCCATAGACCAGATAAACGCCCGCCAGGGGCGCAATCCAGATATTGGAAAATTCTGCACCGCCCGCTGGGTCTGCCCTCCGTACATCGCCCCCAATGGAACTCTCACCTCTCCCAGCGAGTCGCGCTCAATTCGATATTGCTCTTCCATGTTCAACCTCCCATGCCAGATTCTCGATAATTTTAATCTCAAAACCCCTGTTTGGCGCATCTTCCCCTCAAAACAACCCAAAATCCCGATAACATGGCATAATTCAGGCTGACCCGAGACAAAATTTCTACCATTGAGAACTTCTCCCATCATTGAACATGTTGATTCACAATGCATCTCAAGTGCTCACTCTCTCCGGCGGTCCCCAGCGCGGGCGGCAATTGGGACAGCTTGGGATAATCCCCCAGGGCGCGGTGCTCGTTCAAGACGGTCTGATCGCCGCCGTCGGCGCAAGCCAGGAACTGCTGGCGGCGTTCCCCCACGAGGAAAGATTAGACGCCGGTGGACGGGTTGTGATGCCCGGCTTTGTTGATCCGCACACCCATCTGATATGGGCAGGCGACCGCGCCGCCGAATTCGAGATGCGGTTGCAGGGAAAAAGTTATCTGGAAATCCTGGCTGCCGGAGGGGGCATCCTCTCCACCGTCCACCTCACCCGCATCGCCTCGCTCAACAAGTTGCTCCAGGAGACCCGCCCCAGGCTGTGGCGCATGTTCCAGCATGGCACCACCACCGCCGAAGCTAAAACCGGCTACGGCTTGCGCATCGCGACAGAGCTGCGTCTGCTCCAGGCGCTCCTGACGCTCAACGACGAAGGTCCACTCGATTTAGCCATCACTTTTTTGGGCGCGCATGCCATTGCCCCGGAGTACAAAGACAAGCCGGATGAATACACCGATTTGATTTGCTCCACCATGCTGCCTTTGCTCAAAGATTGGTGGGAACAGCGCGCCCACCATGCG
>JBBIPD010000073.1:0-10811 GCA_037443025.1 Chloroflexota bacterium | reverse complement strand
GCAGGTTATCCGGCAGGGGTAGAACATAGCTCGCCTGCGCCAGCATGTATTCGGCGTATCCGCCGTCCACGTGAAAGCCGGTGAAGCGGGCGTTCGGGCAGAGGTTCTCCAGACCCCGCCGGCAAAACTCGCACTCGCCGTCCGCGGCGTGCAGCCAGGGGACGCCCACCCGTTGCCCGATTCGGAGACCTGTCGCCCCCTCTCCGACCTGATCCACCACCCCCACCACCTGGTGACCGGGGGTGAGCGGCAGGCGCGGCGGGTGGATATCGCCTTCGACCGTGTGCAAATCGGTGTGGCACACGCCGCACATGCGCACCCGCAGGCGTACCTGTCCCGCCCCCGCCTGGGGCATGGGCAAATCGCTCAGGCGAAGCTGGTTCGGCGGCATCTGCCCTTGTTCGTATAGTCGCATGGCTTTCATGGACAATTTCTCCTGTTAAACAGGACCGCACGGCGAGGCGTGCGGTTCTTGTTCTGGGACACAGGTTATTCTTCGCCGCGGATGAAAGCTTCAGTCATCTCCAACGCCACGCTGTCACGGAACTGCTTGGGCGGCGTCTTCATAAAATAGGAAGAAGGACCCAACAGCGGTCCGCCCAGCCCGCGGTCTTTGCCGATCTTGGCGCAGCGCACCGCGTCAATGATGACCCCGGCGGAGTTGGGCGAATCCCACACCTCCAGCTTTGCCTCCAGATTGAGCGGCACATCGCCAAAGGTGGTGCCTTCCATGCGGATATAGCACCATTTGCGGTCGGTCAGCCAGGGCACATGGTCGCTGGGACCGACATGGACGTTATCCTGCCCCAGGTCGTAGGGCAGCATGCTGGTCACCGCGCCGGTTTTGGAAATTTTCTTCGACTCCAGTCGGTCGCGCTCGAGCATATTCAGAAAATCGGTGTTGCCGCCGAAGTTGAGCTGGTAGGTGCGCTCCAGCTTGACGCCGCGGTCCACGAACAGGCTGGTCAGGACGCGATGGACGATGGTCGCTCCCACCTGGCTCTTGACGTCGTCCCCGATGATGGGCAGGTTCCGCTCGCGGAAGCGTCTCGACCAGTATTCGGAGCTGGCGATGAAGACCGGGATGCCGTTGACGAAGGCGCAGCCCGCATCCAGCACCTGCTCCACGTACCACTTGGTCGCCATCTCTGAGCCGACCGGCAGGAAGTTGACCACCACATCGGTTTGCGTCTCTTTGAGGATGCCGACGATATCGGCGGTGGGTCCGGGGGCTTTTTGGACGATTTGGTTCAGGTACTTGCCCAGCCCGTCGTGGGTCATGCCGCGGGCGACAGGCACGTTCAAGTAGGGCACGTCGGCGAATTTGACCGTGTTGTTGGGGAAGGCGAAGATCGCCTCAGACAGGTCTTTGCCGACCTTGGTGGTCACCACATCGAAAGCGGCGCTGAACTCGATATCGCGGATGTGGTAACCGCCCAGGTTGACGTGCATCAACCCCGGCACCCGGTCGTTATCCTGGGCGTGCTGATAATAATACACTCCCTGTACCAGGGATGAGGCGCAATTGCCAACGCCGATGATGGCGACGCGCACTTTGCCGTTATCTGCCATATAAGACTCCTTGAGAGGTATTGGTGATGGGGTAATTTTATCGCAACTCAGCCGGGATGGCGGGGGATTGCGCCCCGCGATGCAGAAACTCATCTCTGGTGTGGGTGCGGAGTCAAGCTCAGCCTTGCCAACCCGGATAGGGTGAAGTATAATCCCCACGCATCCGCCGCGGGGCGTGGCTCAGCCCGGCTAGAGCGCACGGTTCGGGTCCGTGAGGTCGGCGGTTCAAATCCGCCCGCCCCGACCAGCAATGAATGGCAGTCCTTAAGCAACCATCGGTTGCCAGGACTGCCAGTCTTTTTAATGCGGGTTTAGTTTTTAAGAAACGCCCTCTTGATCTACTTCGTTGAGATATACCTGACGCCCTCAATGTTCATGAAGTGCTCGTCCTGAGTCCACAAGGTTGCCCCATTGGCGCGCGCTGTAGCCAGGATGAGGCTGTCTGCCATCGGCAGCTTTAACTGGTCAGACAAGATCGCAGCGCTGAGCGCTAATGGTGCGGATAGGTCAATGATCGTGCCTTTGTAGAGATCCGCGATGCGCGTCTCCGCCGCGCCTAAACCCCGTTGTTGCAAAATTCGCTTAAAAACTTCATAGACACAGATCACCGGCACCAGAAGGTGCTCTGTATCTTCGATTGCGGGTGCAAAGAAATCCGCATTTTGACCGTCGGCAAAATATTCAAGCCAGCCGGAAGAATCGACGATGTTCATACCCGCTCTTCTTCATCCCGCGGCACATCGGTACGGATGCCCTTGAGCGAGCCACGCGCTTCCTGAATGGGTCTCACCGGTACAAAAACCACCCGGTCATTATAGGTGATCACTTGCATTTTTTGCCCCGGCTGTATGTTCAAGTACTTGCGGATAGTTTTGGGTATCACCACCTGGAATTTAGTGGAAACAGTCACTTCATGCATAAGAATCTCCGATCGATGAATAATATGTAATACAATTATACCACATTTGGGTAGCTGAAAGTAACAACAGCTACACCTCGCCCAGGTCAACCTGCTGGATGATCTCTAACTTGCGCTCGGTCAGATTGACCTTGAGCGGAATATTAAGCGTCTCAATACAGTATTTAGGGGAGATATTTGGGGGGATTTCTGGGTGAACTCACGGGTTACCCCCCGTGAGGGATGCGGTCCCAAACCCGGTTTTCTAAGTTCGGGTCCGTGAGGTCGGTGGTTCAAATCCGCCCGCCCCGACCAAAAAAACTGTTGGGGTGACTGCCTGCCGGCGTCGGAACCCTTACCCCCCTTTTCATTGCAACCTTTGCCCTCGAAAGAAGGATGGGGAGGTTTATTGATGAATAATCTGAAACCCATTTATCCTCGCCTCTTCCTGGAGGGCCTGGTAGAGACGTCGTTTCGAGGGAGCCAGCAGGTCAGGTGAGAATTGATTTGACGCAGTGAGTTTCATGATGGCTCGATGCTGATACATTCGATTCATAATCCGAATGTTCTCCAAATTGGTAAAGAGAATCATCTTTACCAGCGCATCCTTGATGTCATTAGCTGAGGTAATCAGTTGGTGAGGATCGGTTGTGTGTTTTGCCTCGACCAGTAGTAACGTGTCATTGTCAATAAACCACACCTCATCCACGGTAAGGTGATATTCACCGCCAAGGTAATTGGTAATTGTTATCCTGCCTTTAGTTCCGGCGATTTTCTCGTGGGGGTTAATCACATTGGTTTCCCTGGATGCAGCAGAAGCGGCGATTTTCCTTGATTCTTGTTTGAAAGTATCGGCATCTTTCTTCAAGGTTTCAATTTTTTGCAAAGCAGTGGTGTACGAATGCATTGGGATATGATATTTTTGGGATAACGCAAGATTCGCGGCGAGCGCCAGTTCGCCCAGATGGCCAACCTGATTGAGTTGGTCCAGGTTCCAATGTAATGCGTCAGATTGATATCTCAATAACTGGCGGAGATTATCGTAAATATGCTCTATATTGAATCGCTGTTTGGTAATCTTAGGTTTTTCTGGATGACGGAAGTTTGGTTGGGCTCTATCGTAGTAGCCTATGATGGTATAGACTCCAAGTAAATTCATCAGGGATACGGTGTCCCATTGGAGAAAGTCACGGTCTCCATAAAACCCTTCGTCTTTGAAAATCGGAATGACGGTGACTTTCTTGCCGGAGTATTGCAAAGTGTCGTACACCCGTCCATATGGATAGGTGCGCGTCCTTTTAGGTGAAACCCAGCGGCTGATGGCGATTTTATTTGTGCTATCTATGGTCACGAAGAAACTCGCGTGACGAGACAGCGCAGCGTCTAATTCGCTCAATTCATATTCGGGCAGAGGACGACATAAAGTTGGGTGATAGCGGATATTGCGGATTTCAGCGGTGATCTCAATCATGATGTTCTGAGCCAATGAACTATTTCAAAGCGACATTTTATTTGAACAAAGTGAGTTGTTTTATCCCCTTCTCTATCGGGTAATTGGCAATGAACAGTTCTTTTCCAATATCTGCGGTTGGTTGTTTGTAATTATTCATGCCGTATTGGAATGACCAAGGAACAATGTAGGCGAAGTCGAACCGGATTTCGGGACAATCGTCATACGTGATGAGCCACTTGTGGGTGCATTTTCGCATGTTGTCACAAAATCGCTCGTGATCGAAAGAATGATGCAAATCGCCCTTTTTTCCATACAGCCTGGATCGGCTGGTCGAATAGTAGGGTGGATCCAGGAAAATGAAGACATCCTCTCCCGGCGCATGGATCACTGCTTCATAATCCAGATTGGTGATTTTAACCCCATTTAATATGTAGCCAAGCTTGGCCAGCCTTTCAATAGATGACGTTGTGAATCTTCTCTTGAAGGCTTGTTCAGAATATCCACCCGAGTCAATTGTGCCGGAGAATGTGATTCTGTTCAAGACAAAAAAGCGAACCGCTCGCTCGAAGTCGCTTAATTCGTGCCAATTATCTTTGTATGATTCAAACAGCACCCGTCCATCGGGATGGTTGCGTTTTATTTCGGATATCGCGTTGACCAGTTTATTGATGTCCGTCTGAGCGAATTTCCAGAACAGGTATAAATCGGTATTCAGATCATTAATCCAAAAAGAAGCTGTTGGAACTCTCTGGATGTTGGCGATAAATACAGAACCCCCTCCCACAAAAGGCTCTCTGTATTCTGAATAACCCGGGATCAATGGCAAGATGCGGTCTAATGCTTTTGATTTTCCACCAGGATAACGGAGAGGGCTGGTAATTTTCATGATTTCCGCCATATCTGATAATCAGCACATTTATTCTATCATGTTAATGGCTGATTGGTTAAATATCCCCGAATATTATCTGGCGGAACAGCAGAACTTCCCGCCTGTTTTGGACCCCCCAGCGGTGACAGTAAATCAGCCCGGAGCGCAGCCGCAGTCAAAGGCGTTTAGCGAAGCTCCCCGTGACGGAGGCGAGCACCGTGCTGCACCTGATCCTGTCGCTGGCGGGAGGGCGGTTCTCGTGTGGTTATTAAAGAACCAAAGTTTGGAGTAAAAAGCCAGTCAGATGTTCGGGATGATGGCTAAGAGTACACAAATTCCAAGATGAGCATCGCAGAAATTTACTAATCTGGTTACAGGAGCAGTTCCAGACCGGCTGGACAATTGAACAGATCAGCGCTCAATTGGCTTTATGAAGTTCTTAAAGTGCAAGGTTAGTACCTCAAATTAATCCTCCCAAGACAAGTTCTATAACGACCAATTTTAAACGTGATTGAGAGGTCAAGGCTTAATCAATGCACAACCGAGAATGTAATCGGTAGATGTATAAGAACGCCGTGCCAACAGGCAGAACTTGCCCGGATTGCTGCTAAGGGCAGCCGACTCCAATTCCCATGAATTTCCTGATGGTAAGGTAATGCTGGAAGAATGGGTTAGCTTACAATCTTCAAATATGCGAACTTGAACCACGTTACCCGTGCTCTCTTGCCAGGCTAGGGCAATTTGAGCGTGACCGTCTTCAGCCTTTACGAGTGGGCTTAAGGTATCCTGTTGTCCAGAGAGTACCTGCTCATCGGTCAAGATTGAATCGTGAGTCAGGCAACGATAATAAACACCATATACAGTTCTACCAGGTACAGGTACTTGATCGCGCCGAAAGATATTTAGATTGTTTAGACCATCCAACAGGGAATCGCCATAAGGTAGCTCTCCCGCAATATACTCACCCTCAATTTGAAAATTGCCATTCACCCAGTAGGAATGAACGATTCCTTGCTTAGGATAGTATTCTTTACCATAGAAATGCACTCCGCCATAGTAATCGGGCCAGATCCAGGTCGTCGAATGAGAGGTGGAAATATCAACCGGCAATGACCAGCCCGACAGTAAACGTGTGAAGTGATGGATGTCGGTTAAGAATAGGGTTGAAGCGCTTGTGACGTGGAGTACACCTGTTTTATCAGGGCGTACCATCCCTTGAATATCACTGTTAGACCTATATACTTCCTCTTCATCGCTCCAAATATTGTTTTCCATTTTTGAGTACATAAGGCGGTAAGGGTTTGTAACCCCGCTGCCTAACCAGTTGCGCCACAAAAGATGGATGCCCCCCTGATCATCCACTACTGGAGGAAAGAGTGTGTAGGATATGCCTAATGTATCGGCAACTTGAGTGGGAGTGATCCATCCTTGATCTGTTAAGTAGGTGTGATAAATAAAACGTGGATCGAAGAGAGTGTCATATAGCAGGTGAGGTTGTCCAAATGTGTCGATGGTCAACAACATTGGATCACTTGTGTTTGGGTCTGGGCTAAGCTCAAATAATTGAGGTTGTTGCCATTGCCATGCTGGGTCAAATTGGCGAGCAAGCAGCGGGAGGTAAATGGGGTTAGATGTGCTGGCGGTTTGTGCAAAAGTTGGGTAGCTTCCAATTAGCCAAGATGAAATCAATACAAGACAAGCTACTTGAATGAACCACTTTGTTTGGCGTAATGAATGCATTATTGATAAGCTCCAAATTAATTGTAAATATATAGATCTTATAAATTCATCAACGCGTTGTCTTATTTATATAACGAATCTCTTGGTGTGTAAATTGAAAACCCCCTTACAAATACGTAATCGGTATTCTCAACCATCATTCCTTATAATCGGATCAAATGGGTGTGAGATTCGATTGCCGGACGTACCAACAGTGTCGTTCTCACCAGGGCATCTTTTCTGACAAGTCAGCTTGCTGGCGCCTGGTCAGCGCCATGATGGAAATCTATAATGCCTGCCAGCCTGCTCAGGTGTACCTGACCTTCCAGGCTGACGAACCATCCTCGGAGCCTGTATTTGATTCTTAAGGAGCTTTACAGGTTTCCTATGGAAATCAGACTCATTTTACAGAAAAATCCTTGCACCGTCAACAAAGCTCCAACATAGACAACCTTCGTTGTTTTAACCTTGTTGGGAGACTCCCCTGCCGATTCCCCACCTATCCGACCTGATCGAGTCCTCTCCTTTTCGGACTATTTCTGGTTCATTTGCCCCTTCCCGAATTGACTCCGCCTCTCCAACCTGCTAAAATCTTAACCGGAACAGATTGATTTACCCCTCTTATCGGATGCGATGATCTGAACCCCCGCATTGGTCGCTGGCGCGCCCGGCATGGCGCGCCCGGAGGTTCAGGGAGCAGCAGGCGAAACCGGCCGATTGGCTGGTTTTTTTTTAATTCTAATCAGGGAAAAGAATGCGCTTCTGATGCGTTGTAGGGACGGGTTGGGTTATGATCACACCGGCTATCCTGCTTCTCACCGCGACCATCGCCGATATTTGCATTACCCTCTTTGGCTTGGGCGTGGGCTGTTTCGAAATCAACCCCATCGCCGCCTCCTTTGGGTGGGTGACCCTGCTGATGGGTAAGCTCGGCGGCACCCTGTTCGTGGTCTTTATCCTGCGCGCCGCCCGTGAGCGTCTGGGAGGCTTGGCTTTCGCCCCCGGCTTGGTGGTGACCCTGTTCGTGCTCTGGAACACGTTCAACGTCGCCGCCCAGGTGTTGTTGCCGTAAATCTCTGCCCTCTTCGCCTCGAGGCGCGCCCGCTTGACAGAACCTCCATCCCTGGGTTAGAATAGCCGCCTCAGGAAATCTTTCGATGAACGATAACAAACCCAAAGAACCTGACCCATGTATGTGTCCCCTCTTGCGCGGGCAAGATGAAACCGTAGCGCAGGCTGTCTGACCCTCCTCTGGCGCAGCATGTCTGCCCCTGCGTCTTGCCAGCGCAGGGGCTTTTGATTAATTCATTTTCAAGGAGGCATGTATGCGTCGTGAATTACAACTTCCAATTTTCTCGTTACAGAAAGCGGATTCCTACCGCGTTCGGGCAAACTCTAAAAATGGGTTATCCGCCTGGATTGCCCGCATCTGGTCGCGCGTTCAGAGGCTGGATTCTCTGGACGTGAGCGAAAATTCCCCGCTCTATTCCGGCAGCGCTTATTCCGGCAGCGCTTATTCTGGCAGCGCTTATGCCGGCTTCGTCTCACGTCAGCGAGTCAGTCGGGCGCGTTGATGGAATGGGGTCAGTCGCACCTCTCCTTCGCCCGCCGCTCCTGCAGGCAGCAGTTCAATCCGAAGATAATCGCCCCAATCATCCCCAGGCTAGCCAGAATCAAACCCGCCCAGCGCCAGGGTGAGATGGGTTCTTGCGCCACGGGCGCGCTAAGCGCCTTGGTATAGGCATCATAGAGCGGGATGTAGGTGGGTTCTGGCAACGGCGTGGGGCTGATTCCGCCCCTTGCGATGAACAACGCCACATGTTCTTCGTAATCCAGCGGGTGGCAACTCTGGCAGACTGCGGCGTTGTCTCGCAACGGGTTAGCGATCAGCCCTGCATGGGCGGCGTCCACGTCCACCTCTCCCACCACCCCGCCATGACAGAAGGTGCACCGCGCCTTCGTCCCGCACAAACAGAACCACTTCCCGGTATCGTGCAGGGCGTACAGGTTGGAATGGCAGTCCCAGCAGGTCTGATCCTTTTCGGGCTGCTCTGTGCCCTCGCTTTGCGCCCGGACGGGTTGGGCAACGCTGACAAGCAGGAGCGCCATTAATCCCGCGCTAACGAGCAATGTGAATAACCCAGCCTTGCTTTTCATGGGACACCTCCTCATTGAGTCTTGCAATGGACTGCGTCTCTCCTGAGATCACTCTGGATTGAAATGGCGTTCTGCTGAACGGTCATTCTCATCGGTCGGACAGATAATTAACAAGGAGCGCGACGGGCGCTTACCGGGGTTTCTCCATTGGTGGGGCAGATGGGCTTCGAATATCAGGCTGTCTCCTGCTTCGAGCAGGTAGGTCTCGCCCTCGATGGTGTACTGCAACTGCCCCTCCAGACAATACACAAATTCCAGCCCGGTGTGGACAATCGGCGCAGAGCCGCTGCTTGCCCCGGGTTTGAGCGCCAGGAGCAGGGGCTGTCCGCCGTGGAGAGTCAGCCCCGCGCCCAGGTCTTCCAGCGTGCCGATTGCCAGGGCAGCCTGGGGTCTTTTATCCTTTTTTTGGAACACGATCTTCTTTTGGGCTGGCTCGCTCTCGAAGAAGGCGGTGATAGGCACCCGCAGGGTTGTCGCAAGCTGCTGCAGGGTGCTGACGCTGGGCGAGGTTTTCCCGTTTTCTATCAGGCTCAGGGTGTTGACGTTCAAACCGCTCAGCTCTGCCAGCGATCGCAGCGAGAGCCCCCGCTCCCTGCGCACCCGGCGCAGTTGACGCCCCACGTCAATCGTCTCGGCGCTGCTCCCCCCGGGGGCGAACAGGCTGCTCAGCGGGGCAACCCCGAGGTTGTTCTGGGTTGGGTTTGGGGTTATATCGAAATTCTTGCGCCGATTCGCCATCCGACAGCACCTGCCTGTTATTGGGTTATACTAATATTATAGGTGATTATTTGGTGAAAGTCAACTATTTGTCATAATAAATTAGGTTTTATTCTCTGCTGTACCCCATTTCGTATCAGTCGCGCAGCGGGGGTGTTAATATCTGAAGAATGAGGGATGTGCCGACGTTAACCGCTTTCCTCGTCTGGAGGTGATAGATGTACCGCTTTCACATGGAGTCAATCCTTCCGAGCTTTCTCACCCGAGCCCATCTGCAGATCTTTGGGCTGGTGCTTGCCAATCTGTTCTTTACCGTGATTGCCAATTCCAGTTTCAAGCTGTCGGCGCAGAGCGCCGGTCTCTACCGTTTTCTATTCTGGCAGGTCATCGGCAACCTGGCGGGTTTCGCCACCGTGATTATCTTAACCCTGCTTCTGCGCAGCCTGCCGCTTTCTGTCGCTTTCCCCCTCACCACCGGTCTGGGGGTTGTCGGCGTTCAGGTATTCGCCAGCCGAATGTTCTTCAATGAGCCGATTTCGACCGCTCACTGGCTGGGGACATTCTTGATTTTCCTCGGCATCCTCCTCCTGGGTCGGTAGGCTGGCATGCGCTCCCTGGTGCGTCTGTTGGATGGCGTGATTCGCCGTTCGAGCCGGGTCTTCGAGTTCAGCTCCGACCCCGAGTGCCTCCTCCGCCTGCAGTTTGCCTCGGCTCCACGCACACTGCGCCTCTCCGATACGACCCTCCGCGCGGGCGATATGGTGCTTCTGCTCCATCTGTGGAACGAACGCCTGCCCCCCGTGCCGTCTGGCGGCGCCGACCTCTCCTGGGCATTGACCACCCTGCGCCGGTTTAAATATTCCCTGTTTCTGGCGGCGGACTTCCTCCAAAGCGACCCTCGCGCCACCCCGGTTCGCGGCGTGGGGGGCGCGACCATCCTCCTGGACGCTGGTTTGCATGGCGCAGGCAGGCAATTTATGCAGCGCCTGGGTTTTCAGATTTTCCCCTATTCCAACCCTCTGGGGCGCTTTGGCGAGTTTTGGGAGAATTTCTACTCCTGGATCATCATCTGGACTTTCAACCCCCGCAGCCTCCCCCGCCAGTCGCTTCTTTCCCTCCGTCGCTCGGAAATCTGGATCAGCCGCGAGGCTTTTTTGGGTCGTTTTGGCAGTCCGCGAATGTCTGAAACTGCATTAAATGACGAAGACGCCCCCCGGGAGGCGTCTTCTGGCAGAGAGGTGGTCTCAAGCCTCTCCGGTTAGCGCTGCATATTCAACCTGGCGGGCAAATTGAAGGTGAGCGAATCATCGTAATGGATATTGAGGGTGGTGTCGCCATGGATGAGCACCGAGTTGGCGATCATCTGGGCGTAGATGTCTTCCAGGGTCGAGGCTGTCCCGCCGACATCAATAAACCCATCCGGGGCG
>JBBIPD010000072.1:0-10819 GCA_037443025.1 Chloroflexota bacterium | reverse complement strand
CAGATGCGAAGTGACGCCGGTTGAGCTTAAACTACGGATGCCGGTGCAGATGGCGCATCAACCCGCAATCAATCACATCACCGCCATCTTCATCCGTATAGAAACCAAAGATTATCGCGTCGCATGGGGGTGCGGCGTTACCCATCCCCACTTAACCGGGGAAGACCCTCAAAACGCCCTGCGCATCTGCCGCCACTGCGCCGACATGGTCCCCGACTTACACCCGATAGACATCGAATACTCACTCTCCAAACTGCGCCCGATTGCCGAGAAATCTCCCGCAGCGCTCTGCGCTTTCGACCTGGCTTTTTACGACTTGCTGGGTCTGGCGGCAGACATGCCACTCTACCGCCTTCTGGGTGGATACCGCAACAAGGTGCAGACCTCCGCCACCATTCCAATTGCCCCCCTCAAGGAGAGCGTGGAGATCTCTCAAATGCGCGCCAGAGAGGGTTTTCGCTTACTCAAGATCAAAGGCGGGCAAAACGCAGAGGAAGACGTACATCGGGTGCGCGCCATCCGTCGCGCCCTCCCCAATCTCATCCTGCGCCTGGATGCTGATGGCGGCTACACCGTCCAGGAAGCGCTGGATGTTGCTCGCGCCCTGAAAGATGAAATCGAGATGCTCGAGCAGCCAACCCCGGAAGATGATCTGGAGAGCCTGCGTGAAGTGACACATCACAGCCCTGTGCCGGTCATGGCAGATCAGAGCGTCAAGGGTCCAGGCGCCGCTTTGAGACTGGCGCATAACCGAACTGTCAGTGGTATCAGCGTCAAGGTTGCCACCTGCGGAGGGCTGCATTGCTCGCGTCAGGTAGACGCCATCGCCCGAGCTGCCAATATCGCCACCATGGTTGGCTGCGTCGTCGAACCAGCTCTGATGATTGCCGCCGGCTTGAGCCTGGCTCTCAGCAGCCCCAATGTACGCTACAGTGATTTAGATGGCTACCTGGATTTGATGAACGATCCAACCCAGATTGGATTTCGGCTGGAAGAAGGCTGGCTGATCGCCAGCGAAGTGCCCGGTCTGGGATGTACGGTTGATCTGGGTTGAACCCACGTAAACAAAAACCCCCGACGCTGGAGACCAGACGGCGGGGGTTTTTCTATCTCGCAGCTCTTTTCTACTTCGAGAAATATTTAAGCAATTGTTCGACATGCAATACGCCGTCGAAATTCAGCTCCTTGCCATCTTTCTTCAAAATGCCCTTCTCGCCATCCGGGTCTCCCAGGCAGGTCAGGATGATATCCGCCTCGCTCAGGTCTTCTTTCTCGGTATAGTGATTGGTGGTCGCCACCACGCGCATCCCGGCGGCTTTGGCTGCCAGTACGCCGTTGCGCGAGTCCTCGATGACGATGACCTCATCGGGCTTCAAGCCGGTCTTCTCCAGACCAAGTAAGTAAATCTCAGGATCGGGTTTTTTCTTGGAGACTACATCCCCTGCCAGGACAAAGGCAAACTGGATATCAGACAGGATTTGATACGCCACAGCATGGGCTGCACGCTCATTAGAGGTGGTGCAAATCCCCAGAATCAAGCCCGCATCCATCGCTTCCTTCATGAACCGATGAACACCTGGACGGAGCGGCAACCTCCCACTCTCAACCATTTCGATGAAAATGGTGGTTTTGCGCTTATGCATGGCTTTGATCAACTCATCTTCCTCTTCGGGCTTCACCTCCTTGCCGAAACCACGAGTGTGCAGGTGATGTTTCATCCGCTCTTTGCCGCCGGCAATCTGGAGCAGCTCATGGTAGTAATCTACATCCCACTCCACATCAAAACCAAACTCGCGAAATGTTTCATTGAAGGAAACCCGATGACCATCTCGTTCTGTATCAATGATCACGCCGTCCTGGTCGAAAAATATCCCCTTAATCTGCGTCATAACCCAATCTCCTGAACGTGTCTTGTGGACTCAAGCCGAATACTTCCTACTGGGTGAAAAACTCGCGGATGATATCCACCACCATCTGATTCTCTTCCCGCGTCCCAATCGTCACCCGGAACCAGCCTTCGCTGCCATACTTGGGCGATTCTGGTCTGAGGATGATCCCGCGCTCCTGGGCATAAGCCACCATATCGGTGCCCTTTTTGCCAGCCGCGCCGCCATCGAACAGAATGTAATTGGCGTATGAATGAAAGATGGTCAGCCCGGGGATGTCGCTGAGGGATTTCTCGATGAATTCAAGTTGCCCATTGTTGAACTTGACCCGCATCTCCAGGCTTTCTTCATCCTCCAAAGCTGCCAACGCCGCCCACATGGGGATAGTGCCGACGTTCCAGGGAATCAACGCAGCCGAGATTTGACCGATAACATCTTTATCGCCCAAAGCATATCCGAAGCGCAACCCTGCCAGACCATATGCCTTAGACAGGGTTCGCGTGACCAGAACATTCTTATATTTCCTGGTCAGCCCAACCTGAGACATCTTTAGACTAGCATATTCAACATAGGCTTCATCCACCACGAAGGGGATGCCGGTCTCGGCAATCCGTACGAAATCCTCGGCATCCATAAAGTTGCCGGTGGGGTTGTTAGGGTTGGCAATGACGATGATTTTCGTTTTGTCCGTAATCGCGTTCAAGATGCCATCGGCATCAAAGAGAAGCGCTTTGCGGTCTTTATAAATCATCGGCACCGAAACCATTTTGGCGCCCAGGATTTCTCCCCGCAATTTATAAATCCCAAAACAGGGCGTGTGTTGGATGACCTCATCCCCCGGCTGGATGAACATGCGAAAAATGTTGTCATAAACCTCGCTGGAGCCATTGCCCAGCATCACATTCTCCGGACCGTCCAGCCCGTTGATTTGCGCGATTTTCGAACGCACCACCAACCCCTGGTCGGGATAGCGGTTTGCCATTCTTGCGTACTTATTGATAGCTTCCAATACCTTGGGGGACGGTGGATGCGGGTTTTCATTGGACATCATCCGGTGCAACCTGGGCTGCCGCCAGGCAAGCTCGATATGCCCCGAGATATACATTGGGATTCCTTTCACCCAGGGCACAAAATACTCCTCAATGTTCTTCATTTTTTTCTCCTGACACGATGAAATGACGATTCGACAAAAGTTTATCTTCTATGCTTTGCCAGCGCTGCCAAGCATATCAATCCAATGCCCAACAGCTTTACGAATGGCGTCCTTGACGAACGCGTCCACTTTGCCCGGATCATATTCATCACGATGACCCGAGATATATTCATAAGTGGCGTCAATCAGAGTATGTTTCAACTCGGTGGACACGTTGAATTTGGCGCCGCCCATCTCAATCAATTTGGCGATGTAATCCTCGGGCAACCCCGTCCCACCATGAACCACCAGGGGCACTTTAACCCCCTGTCCGTTGAGGAGCTGGTTAATCTTACCCAGGCGCTCAAAATCAACCTTGGGGTTCTTGGTTTTATACACGCCATGAGCTGTGCCAATAGCCGGCGCAAAGATATCCACCCCAGTCCGTTCCACAAACTCGACCGCCTGAATGGGGTTCGCCAAAGCCGCCTCGTCTTCGGCGACTTTAATCTGATCTTCCACCCCAGAGACGGTGCCAAGCTCGCCCTCCACGGAGATATTCCCCACCGAATGGCAGTAATCCACCACTTCCTTGGTCTGGCGAATATTCTCTTCGAAAGATTGCTTGGAGGCGTCAATCATAATATTGGTGTAACCAGCGTCTGCGCATTGTTTGCAGTATTCGATATCGGTGCAGTGATCCAGGTGGAGACAAATCGGGATGGGTGCAGATTCGGCTAGGGTACGATAAACCGCCACAAATACATGGCGTCCAATGAATTTGGAGGGTTTAACCGAGGTCTGGATAATCAAGGGCGCCTTTTTCTCTACCGCCGCTTCAACCACCGCTTCCATCTGAATGATGTTGGTGACATTGAAGGCACCAATAGCATACTTATTCTTCGCCGCTTCGAGCATGATTTCTTTGGCATTGACAATTGACATTACTAATCTCCCTTATAAAATGAGTGGTTCTTTCCTCGAATTTATACCACAATTCACATAAACCAATATTCATTTGGGGACCGCCGCTGCAATCCGTCCCCTCATCTCCGCTATTGAAGCGATGCTAGTTCTTCTGAAAAACTGGAGCTTTCTGACCGACCGTCTCTATCCTTTCGCGAACGTACTCCTCCAGACCGGAAAATCCCTTGGAGAAAGCCTTGACCGTATCAATCGTGGAGGGATGATCGTTGAATTGCTCCAACTCAAGCCCGTTCGGATCATACGCCTGGATGCAATAAGGGATTTTCATGAGCTTATCCAGCACAGCTTGCGGCACCGGGTCGTTGATGTTCTCCTTAAATTCCAGAGCGTCTCCAATGGCAAACAACGGCTCGAGAACATAGGGAGGGCAGGTAAAGACAACGTCGCCCCCTGCCAGCTTTTCGATATCCCAGAATCGCTGTTTGCCCGCCTGGTTGGGTCCCTGGCGCATCGAGCAAGCCAGCATCTTGCTGGCGTACCCGCCATCGGTCAACAACCGGTAAGCCCGTTTGAAGACAGCCAAGCCAAACCAGTGTTTATCCTGCCAGGATAACTCAAGGTTTCGCCGCTGCGCCTGAACATCCAACACCGGGTTTTCGGTCAGGCGACCGATCATCATGGTGATGACCGCTCGCCAACGGCTTAAATCTGTGCCACGTTCCTCGGCAAGTTTAATCCCCTGCATGGCGGCGTTGGCAGATGCCATGATTTGGGGTAGAGTGAAACAGACGGTGGTGTTGGTCGAGATGCCTCGGGCTGTTAGCTCACGGATAACATCAATCCCCTGCATGCTGGCAGGCACCTTGATCATGACGTTTGGACTGAGCGAGCTTAACTCCACCGCGTCCTGGATCATTTTCTCGGTCTCTGTGAACAGCCTTGGGTCAAGCTGACCGGATATCCAGCCAAAACGCCCATGCGAGGCTTCGTAAATTGGCAGGTACATTTCTGCCCCGCGCCTGACAACTTCCTTATACGTCAGCCAGGCGATCTCGCTGCTGCTCAAATCGGGTTGGCTTTGATGCAGCTCGTCAATCCATTGATTCCAGGTCTCCGGGTCAGATTTCACCGCCTGCAAGGAAAGAGGTGGGTTAGTGGTGCAGCCCCGGAATAAACTGCGGGCAGGGTCTTCTGCCACGTACATCCTGTTAAGTTGATCTTCCAGGATACTTCGACGGTTGGGCTCAGCATTTTTCAACATTTTCTGAACCCATTGTTGATAGATCAATGGCGAGGAATCCCACCAAATCTCCAGGTCTGGATCGGTCGCCGCCAATCGTTCAATTGGACTTGCGTTCATGGTGAAAACCTCCTTGCAAAATCAAACAAACAAATGACTATCCTTTATCAGGCATACACAGGCAAGGCGCTAGGCTTTGATCCGTTCGCCTTTTGGATCCCACAAAGGAGCCTGAACCACAACTGCGCCCACTCGCTCACCAAAGAACTCGATATCCAATTCGGTGCCTGCTTTTGAATATTCGATGGGAAGATAAGCGAACACAATGCTTGCTCTAACCGAGTAGCCATAACCGCCGGAGGCGACCCAACCGATGATTTGATCTTTGCCTGCCAGGCGGATTGGCTCTTTACCTAAAGCCACCGTGCGATCATCAGCCAGAGTCATGCAGCAGAGTTTGCGCTTTAAGCCCTCTTGTTTTTGCTTCAGCAACGCCTCCCGACCGATGAAATCGCCCTTATCCAGCTTGACGAAATAACCCAACCCCGCCTCGAAAGGCGTGTAATCCGGGCTGATTTCACCGCTCCAATAGCGGTACGCCTTTTCCAGGCGCAAGGAATCAATGGCTTTGTAACCGCCTGCCACCATCCCCTCCGGCGCTCCGGCTTCCCAGAGATTGTCCCACAGGCGCAACCCGTACTCCATCGGGCAATAGAATTCCCAGCCCAACTCACCGACATAGGTCACGCGCAACGCCAGGGTGGGTACATCACCCACCACAATCCTCTGAGCGGTCATATAGGGAAACGCCTCGTTGGAGATATCGCTATTGGTGAGCTTTTGCAATATCTTGCGCGATTTTGGTCCCCATAAACCGATGCACGCGTAGGAAGAACTGACATCCTCGATGGAGACCGACCCATCTTCGGGCATGTTCAGGCTCAACCAGGACATATCATGCTGACCGAAGGCAGTGCCGGTAATGATCAAGAAGCGATCTTCTGCCAGACGGGTGACCGTGAAATCACACTCGATCCCTCCCCGCTTATTTAACGCCTCAGTATAAATGACGCTGCCAACCGGTTGATCAATATCGTTGGCGCACACATAGTTCAAGAATTTCAACGCCCCCGGTCCGCGCACTTCCAATTTATTGAAAGAGGTTTCATCGAATAGCCCGGCATTCTCGCGGGTCATCAAATGCTCGTAGCCGATCGCTCGTGACCAATTGTGGCGCGCCCAACCTTTCGGTTCGTGCCCATGACGCGCCAGCTCTTCATAGGGCTTGAACCAGTTCGGTCGTTCCCAACCGGTTTTCTCGCCAAAATGGGCTCCCAGGTCCCGCAGGCGATAGTAGGTCGGGGAAAGGCGCAGACCGCGACGAGAGAGGCGCTCCTCGCCGGGATAGTGAATGTCATAGTACATCGAATAGGTTTCAATGGTGCGCGCCACGGTGTACTCCTGGCTGTTGTAATTCGAGCCAAAGCGGCGCACATCCAGCCGCCACAAATCCCATTCCGGGGTGCCTTCGATGATCCACTCAGCCATCACCTTACCAATTCCACCTGCGCCAGCCAGTCCGTGGGCGCAGAAGGCGCAAGCCACCCAGAACCCCTTCACCGAGGTGGGACCCAGAAGGAATTCGCCATCCGGGGTGAATCCTTCGGGACCGTTAAGTAATTGGATAATCTCAGCATGCTCCACCGCCGGGACGCGTTTGATGGAATTTTCCATCAGTGGGGTAAATCGCTCCCAATCTGGCGGCAACAACTGATACTTAAAGTCTTTGGGAATGCCGTTTAATCCAAAGGGGGCGGGGTTGCGTTCATATCCGCCGGTCACCAATCCGCCGACCTCCTCGCGCCAATAAACCAACAGGTCGGGATCACGGAGGGTTGGGAAATCGTGCTTCACGCCTTCGATGGGCTTGGTGATGATATACAGGTGAGCCATTGGAACCACCGGCAGGAACAGACCAACCATTTTACCCACCTCGCCGCCCCACTGCCCGGCTGCGTTGACCACGATTTCGGTCTTGATTGTCCCTCGGTTTGTAACCACCTCGTGGACTCGCCCGTTTTTCAATCTAATCGCTTCCACATTGGTTTCGGTGAAGATTCTGGCGCCGCGGCTTTTTGCCCCGGCTGCCAGGGCATTGGTCAAACCGGTTGGGTCAATCACGCCGTCGTTCGGCGTGTACGCCGCCCCCAGTACGCCATCTATGTTCATAATGGGGAACATGTCCAGGGCTTCTTTGGGAGAAATCAATTCCATCGGCATCCCGAACGAACGCGCCATCCCCACCAGGCGTTTCAGGTCTTCCATGCGCTCGGGTGAAGACGCCAATCGCAACCCGCCAACCTCTCGCCAGCCGGTATCTATCCCGGTTTCATCTTTGAGCTGGCGGTACAAATCGGTGCTGTAGTACATCATTCGGGTCAAATTGGCGTCCGAACGAAGTTGACCGACCAAACCGGCGGAGTGCCAGGTGGACCCAGCCGTCAACTCATGCCGCTCCAAGAGGACCACATCCTTCCATCCCATCTTGGTCAGGTGGTATGCGATGCTACACCCTCCTACACCGCCGCCAATGATGTCAACTTGTGCACTTGAGGGAATATCGGACATATTATTCTCCTTGATTCCAATTAACTATTATGTCGGATGATTGAAAGCCATTCTCCCCAACGGGGATCTTTCAGATTTTGGGTCATGCGTTTGAAGTGCTTATCAGCATATTCACGAAAATCGAAATCCAAATCGGAGATACCGATTTGCACCAGCCCCCACATTGACTCCCTGAAATCTGAGAGGATCTTCATCGTCTTGAGCCGCGCCCAATTTTTCTCGGTCACTTCTCCAAAATAAGATCGCAGGAGCAATTTATCTTCTTCGTCGGAAAATTGGTGGTTCACAGAAAGGTTTGCCAAATCGAAGAATATGTCCCCCATCCCCGCATATTCCCAGTCCAGGAGGTATATCCTGCCGTCCATCTGTAAGAAATTTTCGTTAAGCAAATCGTTGTGACAGGGCATCAACGGCAACGCGCCGACTTTAAAGGCTTCTTCCGCCTCATACATGCGCTCCAGCAACCAATCGAAATTGTCCGGAAAAGCCACCTGGTAGCGCCGCGCCACCTGGGTATAATCTTCCACAACCCGAAAAACGATGAATTTTCCAGGTATCGGCGGGAGTGCATGGATTTCTCTCAGCATCATCGCCACCTTGCGCAGATTCTCGGGTTGCTTTAGCTCATCTGGGGGCAACGGTCGCCCTGGCACAAACTTTGTGACCAGATAACCTTCGGGATGAATGTAATAATAGACCTCTGGCGCAATCCCCCTCTCGCCTGCTAACCGATTGGCAAGATATTCATTTTCTCGATCGATGCCCAAGAGTTCTGTATTTGCGCCAGCAACGCGTAAAACAAACGATTCTCCCCCTACATCCACACGAAAATTACGATTGGTGATTCCACCCCCCAGTGGAGAAAAGCGCAGGTCTTTCGCCTCTTTCCACTGGGGCACCCTGGCGATGATGTCTTCGGGGATTGGCATGGAAGGCTTCCTTAGCGCAATTTCTCGATATTTGGGTTGTTATTTTTGCCAGACTGAATCGGGGCGCGCCATCTCAGCGACGATATCAAAAGAAGAGATGATGCCCAAAGGCATCGACTCGGGCTCCTCAGGGTCAATGACAATCAGCCGGTGGTGGTGATTTTCGATCATCTTGCTGGCAGCTTCTTGCAAGGTCGCGTCCATGGTGATAGTGAGAGCAGGGTGCATCACATCGCTCACTATTGCATTTTCACAGTCTTCCATATCGCAAGCGGCTAACATGTCCAGACCACTGACCACGCCCAATGGTTTTCCGGTTTTATCCACCACAAGCACCGAGCGCCAGCCGGCGGTGGTCATGGCGCGCGCCGCCGCCGTCAGGGGAGTCTTATCCCGGCATACCAACATGGCATCAGACATGACATCGCCAACGGTTTCCCGTCTTGCAGGTACAGTATCAGCGATGCTGGCGATAATATCTGAAACCGAAATTACCCCAACGGCTTTCCCTTTCTCGGTTACGACCACACGCCGGATGACTTTCTCGCGCATAATGCGCGCCGCCTCAGCTGCCGGGGCGTCTATGTCAATGGTATCTACCGGAGTGGACATTAATTCTCCAGCAGTCATCCTGCGCATGACCTCCAGGCTTTGCGGATCGCCCGATAACCATTCTCCTGCCATGAGATCAAAATCGGTGATCACTCCCAGGGGACGTCCATCCCGGTCGGCTACGATCAAGCCATGAACATGATGCTGGGTGAGCATGACAGCAACCTGCCCCAGAGTGGCGTCCGGACGGCAAGTGATGAGACCCCGATGCATATAGTCACGCACTTTTTTTGCCATTTCGTCTCTCCTAATGAACCTCATCAACATCCTTGTACCACTTGATTCTGTCGCCTACTCGCGAGCGCAACCGCCATGCCGTAGATTTAGGCTCTTCTTCGAGTCGTTGCAGGGCTAAATTGACCTGGGAGGCGACCCTGGCTTTTTGCTCGTCAGTCAATTGAGGGTAAGACTGAGCCAATTGCTTCACTTTATCTAGATTCATGGTTGTTGTCCGCCATAACCCCCAATCGTTGCTACAGAGTTTCGCAACGCGGGCAATATTGATAACTTCATTATCGCTATCGCCAAGGGGATGTTCGAGGAGCAGCATGATGGTATCAATGACGTCTTTCTCATTGATTTTGACAATCTGCATCTTCTCCAACAACATCTCAGCCAGAGGGATCGTCGGAGCATCAACTTCGAGGCGCCCATTCCAACTGATGGTATGCGAAAAGTCGAGCTTGTCGTAAAAGATATCCACATGCAAATCGCTGCTGGTATGGTTGTAGATTGCCCGATCGCCCTCGCTAACGATGAAAACCTCGCGGTTTTCTACGTAACCTAACCCTGCCATAAGCGCCTGGATGGCTTTGGATTGTTTGCGATACGCAGCAAAATCTATGTCCGTGTACACTCGACCCAACGCCTGTTGCAGATTGCCATAGGTGGGGCAGTGCATCTGGAAGGCTAATGAGCCGATGACACGCAACATGATGCCGGCTTCTTCACTCGCCCGGAGGATGCGTTTCAGTTCGTTCTCGAAACGATCCCGCTCAGCCCGGTCCTGTTCGCCCATCCCGATTGGTCCGCCTGTCATCTTTTTCTCCTGCATCACTTACTTGCCCGGCTTATAGTGAGAAACCTGCCAATACAGAAACAGCTCCTCGTCAATCGCCACCCTCAACCAGAAGAAACCTGTATCGAGCAGTTGTCCTTTATCACAAACCGGATGTATTTATTATATATCGAAATTCAAAACCTTGCAATTTTAAACAAAATAAATTCTAATTAAATCAATATCCGTCAATTTCCGTCAAATCTAACTCTCCCACGCAGTCCGCCAATCACGACCTACCCCCTTTGGGGGATAATGCGCCTGACAATTGTTCTGTCAGCGTCTTCAAGGCATGTTGGTTATCAGCGTTTTCCAACCATTCAATCGAATGATAGTATTGCTTAAGGTAAATAAGATATACTGCCGGATCAACCTCCTTCTGCAAAAAAACCATAATCGTCCAGATCA
>JBBIPD010000071.1:0-10834 GCA_037443025.1 Chloroflexota bacterium | reverse complement strand
CGGCGATATTGGGCGGATGAATACGGTGTTCAAGTTTTATTTACAGGTCTGGACCAAGTTCTCCATCAGCGCGGCGGAATCACTGGGCTGGTTGATTCCAGATTTGCCGGTGTGGCGGGCGGGGTGGCGCCTTGCATGGCAGGTTGTCCTGGTAGCGCTGGTCGCCTCAGCCGCCTTATATCCTTTGATGGCGACAATGGCGAAAATCCAGGATCGGATGACCAGCCTGGCGCCGCACTCTTTGGATGGGATGGCGTTTATGCGCTACGCGGAGTATGCTGACGAGTGGGGTGTGATGGATTTGAGCCGGGATTACCGCGCCATCCGCTGGATGCAGGAAAATGTTCAGGGTTCTCCGGTGATTGTTGAAGCAAATTTGCGCAACCTCTATCGTTGGGGTTCGCGCTTCTCGATTTATACCGGATTGCCCGGTGTGGTGGGTTGGGAATGGCACCAACAACAACAGCGCGCTGTCCTGCCGGGCAATTGGGTGAGCGATCGAATTGCAGAGGTGGATAACTTCTACCATACCACGGATATCCAGCAGGCATTGAACTTCCTGCGCAAGTATCGTGTGCGCTATATCATCCTCGGGCAGCAGGAGCGCGGTCACTACCCGGGAGAGGGGTTGAATAAGTTTGAGGCTGCCAACGGTATGTTGTGGAAAGAAGTGTACCGGGATGGCGAGACGGTGATCTACGAAGTGCCTTTGCAGTAGCTAACGGGAATTAAACATGTTGGATGCTATTCTCTGGTATCTGATCATCAGCCTGATGGGGTGGCTGGTTTTTCCGATGATATATCGCCTGACTCCAGCACTGGCTGACCGTGGTTTTGCCTTGAGCCGCACGTTTGGTTGGCTGTTGTGGGGTTATCTCTTCTGGTTGCTGGCATCGCTGGGGGTTTTGCGCAACGATCCTGGCGGTTTGCTCTTCTCTTTGCTCTTGATTGTGCTATTGACCATCCTGTCTTTTCGAAAGATAGGCCGGGGAGAGTTCTCGGGGTGGCTGCGCAGCCAGATTCGCCTGATTTTTGTGATTGAGGCGTTATTTCTGGCGTCTTTTGGTTTGATGGCACTGGTGCGCGCCGCCAATCCGGAGATATTGGGCACCGAAAAGCCGATGGAACTGGCTTTTATCAACGCCATCCTCAATTCCCCTACTTTTCCCCCCCATGATCCCTGGTTGTCTGGTTACGCCATCTCGTATTATTACTTTGGCTATGTTCTGGTTGCGATGCTGGCGAAGATCGCAGGGACGCCTGGAGGGGTCGCCTTCAACCTGGGGATTACCACCGTCTTTGCCCTCAGCGCCATCGGCATCTATGGGATTGTCTATGACCTCTTGGCTGCCCGCCTGAAGGGGGCGGATCTCCCTGGTCGGCGCAACGAGATTGGTCTGCCCTTGCTCGGACCGGTTTTCCTGCTGCTGGTGGGCAACTTCGAGGGTTTTCTCCATGTCCTTCACACGCGAGGGTTGTTTTGGCGGGTAACTGCCGCTGGAGAGCAAGTCTCCGCTTTTTGGAGCTGGTTGGACATACTTAACCTAAACCAGCCGCCTGCCCAACCCTATTCATGGATTCCCTCGGGTTGGTGGTGGTGGTGGCGCGCCTCGCGTGTTTTACAGGATTATGATTTTGCCGGCGCAACGCGTGAGATTATTGACGAGTTCCCGGCTTTTTCCTATTTGCTCGCCGATTTGCATCCGCATGTGCTGGCGATGCCCTTTGCTTTTTTGGGCATGGGGTTTGTGCTCAACCTCGTTTTGGGGGGCGCTGAAGGTCGTCTCCCCTGGACGCAGCAACGGGTCAAGAATCGAAGCCTGGCATGGATTGGGATGATTGCTTTTCTGCTGGGGTTAATGCTCTCGTGGATGGGATTGAGCGGAGGAAGTCTGCGCCTGAGTTTGCTCGGGCTTTTGGGGGTATTGGCGGGCGGTTCGCTGCTGATTATCCTCTGGCAAACCATCGGTCAGTTCGGATTGGCGATTTTCACCAGCGACGATACGGGCGAGAGGCGGGTGGGTTTCCCCGTCTTTATTAACCCCTTGTATTTTCTGGTTTGCGCCTTGGTCTTGGGCGCGCTGGGCTTTTTGAATTTATGGGATTTTCCCTTCTATATGGGGTTGTTTGCCGTTTGTTATGGGCTGATTCGATACCTGAAACGACGGCGCGAGGAAAGCCCCTCCGAAGACCCTTCAGATGTTGAGAGAGGCGGTCCTCTCTGGTTTTTCCTGCGAGATATCATCTGGAGTGGGCTGATCCTTGGGGTTGTCAGCCTGCTGCTTTACCTGCCATTTTATCTGAGTTTTTCTTCTCAGGCGGGTGGAGTCATCCCCAGCATGGTATTCATCACCCGGGGCGCTCATCTGTGGGTGATGTTTGGGGTGTTGCTGTTGCCAATCGCCCTTTATCTGGCTTTTTTGTGGAGGGGTCACGGCAGCCGCGCTAATCTGCGCACAGGCTTTCTGGTCGTTTTGACCTTTGCCATTGTCGCCCTGGTACTGTCCATCCTGATGGCGGTGTTAATTGTGAGCCTGCCCACAATTGGCGATATCTTCCTGGGGAATTTTGCCGCCCCAGATGGGGGCGCGTTGATTCGAGAAACCCTCATCCGCCGCCTGCGAAGCCCTGGAGGCTGGGTCACCCTGACGACCCTGCTGACGGTCACCCTGGCTCTGCTGCTGCCCCCTCGGAAGCAGCGAAAGGAACCAGATTCGGGATGGCTTAACCCGGCTGAGATATTTGCATTAATTTTGATCCTTTTTGGCGGGTTGCTGGTCTTTGGTCCAGAGTTCTTTTATCTGCGCGACCAGTTTGGCTCGCGCATGAACACGATCTTCAAATTCTACTATCAGGCATGGCTGATGTGGTCGGTAGCGGCTGCTTTTGGATCGGCGGTTTTGCTTAAAGTTTTATCGCCTCGGAAAAGTCTTCTCTTCAGCTTCGGTTTGGTCGTATTGATTGGGATGGGGATGACCTACACCATACTGGGTTTGTGGAATAAAACGGTCGGCTTTTCACCGCCGGAGGGGTGGTCTCTGGATGGGACAGCCTATTTCGCCCGGCAGTCGCCGGATGAAATCTCTGCCATTCGTTGGTTGTCACAAGCTCCTCCAGGCGTCGTGGCAGAGGCGGTTGGAGGTAGCTATTCCGGCTATGCCCGGGTTGCCACCCTGAGCGGCAAGCCCACGGTGATTGGCTGGCCTGGACACGAAATCCAATGGCGTGGTGGGACGCGGGAGATGGGCTCTCGTCATGTTTACATTCAAACTCTGTACTTCACTTCTAATTGGGAACTGGCGAAGGCAATTATTCAACAGTACAATATCCGTTATATTTATGTCGGGTCGTTGGAGAGGACAGCCTATACGCCCAAAAGTTGCGGCACAGGTCTATCTGAAGCAAAGTTCTCCCAAAATCTCATCCGCGCCTACCACCAGGGCGAGGTCACCATCTACCAAACACCCTGAACCTTCGGGTTATAATACATTCACAAGCCATGCGACAATCCCGCATCACCATTGAACAGCTCTTATGGATCCTGGTTGTCATTCTGGCGCTGGGTATCCGCATGCAAAACCTGGGCGCTGAACCGCTGTCTGACCCAGAGGCGACCTGGGCGCTCCAGGCGCTCAGTATATCCCCCGGTAATGCCTACGTTGAACCGGTCCCTGCCGGATCTCAGGTGACCTACCTGACACTGACCGGTTTATTGTTCAGCCTGTTTGGAAGCAACGCCTTTTTGGCGCGTTTCCTTCCGGCGCTGGCAGGTGGATTTTTGTGTCTGGCGCCCTATTTTTTCCGCCAACGCCTTGGAAGCAGGGCTGCTCTGATGATGGGTTTTGCTCTCGCCCTGGATCCGGGTCTGGTAGCGATATCCCGCCAGGCAGGCAGTCCGATGCTCGCCCTGAGCCTGGTGTTGTTTTCTTTGGCTTCTCTTTCGGCGGGCAGGCACATCCTGGCAGGCGTCCTGTTCGGGTTGGCGCTCATGTCTGGTCCAGCCGCCATACAGGGATTGGTCATCTTGATGATGACCACAGGCTTTTTCTGGTTGTCCGAAAAGAGCGAAATCATTGCCTCCCTGGATGAAGGAGAAAATCCTTCAAGGAGTTTATTGCCCCCGCTATCTACCTGGAAGAGGGGCGTCTTTGCCAGCCTGGCGACGATTCTGCTGGCGGGTACTCTCTTCAGCCTCTTTCCGATGGGGCTGGGCGCCTGGCTGAACGCTATACCGGCGTATTTTTCGGGTTGGGTGGCTCTTCCAACCGCGCCGGTTGGGCGTTTGCTGGGGGCGGTGGTGTTTTACCAACCCATTGGGTTGATCTTTGGCATCATCGCGGCTGTACGCGGCTGGGTTAATCGTGACGCATTTGCCCAAAGGCTGGCAATCTGGTTGTTAATGGCGTTGATCATCATCCTGGCGTATCCCAACCGACAGGTTGGCAATATGGTCTGGGCATTGATTCCTCTATGGGGATTGGCTGCAATCGAATTGTCAAGATATATGGATATCGAACCCCAACAACGGCTGATCGCTCTGGGGCAGGCGGTTTTGATTGTTATCCTCCTGGCGTTGTTCTGGTTAAATCTGGCTGGGATGAGTCAGCCTGCAACCGATGAGAGCGCTTACACCCTTCGATTGGGCGTGTTGCTCGGGATCATTCTATTGGCAACCGTGACCACTCTCCTGCTTGGCTTTGGTTGGTCCTGGCAGGCTGCCAGCCGCGGCTTGGTTTGGGGGGTAAGCATCGGACTGGGTTTGTATCAGATTTCCGGGATGTGGAACGCCTCTTTTACGCCATCCGCCCAACAATACAGGCTCTGGTACCCCGCGCCCCAGGTCGGTCAGGCTGACCTGCTCATGCAAACCGTCACGGAGTTGTCCGCTCGGACAACCGGTCGGTATGAATCGATTGAGATTGCATCTGCCGTAGATTCGCCCTCCCTACGCTGGTTGTTCCGATATTTCCCTAACGCTCGCTTTGTTCCAGTTGGATCGGTCACGTTGCCAGGTCAGTCGCCGGCGATTATCCTCTCTCTGGCAACGGAGCAGGCGCCTTCCCTTTCATCCGCTTACCGAGGTCAGGATTTTATCTGGTGGCGCTACCCGGGCTGGGATGGGGCGATACCCCCAGGGTTGCCTGTTTTTACCGCGTATCGTCGTTTTCCCTCTCGGAGCGAGCAAGTGATTCTGTGGGCGCGGACCGATCTTTTCCCGCAAAGCGCGCAAGCGCAGGCGGAGCAATCGCCAGCATTGCCTCAGGTGGAGATACCCGCGGAAGAGGACCTGCCCTGAGCGCTTTGCCAGGACTCTTTGCCGCTTTTGTGAAGATATATTCGATATGGGTCAATTACCGGATATTATCGCCATTGACGGACCGGCTGCTTCTGGGAAATCAACCCTGGCAAAGAGGATAGCCGATGAATTGGGCTATCTTTATTTCGATACGGGAGTAATGTATCGGGCGGTTACCTGGCTGGCTCAGCATCGTGGGATTGACCCGGGCGATGAAACAGCCGTGACCCGCCTGGCGGAAGAAGCGCAGATTGATGTGCGTCCCGCTTCGGTGGATGATGGTCGCAGTTATGATGTCTGGGTGGATAATAAGGACATCACCTGGGAGATTCGCCAGGCGGAGGTTGAAGCCTGTGTTTCGGCAATCTCCGCTTACGCGGGTGTGCGTCAGGCGCTGACCAAACAGCAGCGCAGGATTGGCTTGCGCGGCAAGGTGGTGATGGTTGGGCGGGATATCGGTACAGTGGTGCTGCCCGAGGCGGATTTGAAGATATATCTTGACGCCTCTGCAGAAGAGCGCGCCCGTCGGCGTTATCTCGAGCTGCAACAACGCGGTGAGGCGACGTCATATGCCGATGTCCTTGCCTCAATGCGAATGCGAGACCAGATTGACTCCACCCGCCAGATTGCCCCCTTACAGCCCGCCGCGGACGCTGTGATTGTGAATTCGGATGGGATGAGCATTGATCAGGTTGTCGCATTCGTTCATCGGGTCATCGCTGAGAAATTCGGATTGGGTGAGGGAGGGAGTGGGTAGAAGCGCGGATTATCAGGTGCCTTTTCGCATACGGGTTTTTCGCACTCTCATGCGCCCGGTTTTTCGAGGGTTGTTCCACTTATTAAGCCGGGTCGAGATTATCGGGCTTGAGAATGTACCCAAACAAGGCGCATACTTGATTGCCATCAATCACGTCTCTTTGTACGAACCGCCTTTTGTCCTGGCTTTTTGGTCTGTCGCGCCGGAGGCGGTGGGAGCGGTGGATATCTGGCAGCGTCGAGGACAATCTTTGCTTGCCAGGTTATACGGAGGCATCCCTGTTCACCGCGGCGAGTATGACCGCGCCTTGATTGAGAGAATGCAGGCTGCGCTTCGATCGGGAAGACCGCTGCTTATCGCGCCCGAAGGGGGAAGGTCTCACCGACCCGGGATGCGGCGGGCATTGCCAGGGGTGGCTTATGTGTTAGAAAAATGCCCGGTTCCAGTGGTGCCGGTCGGCATCACTGGCGCCACGGATGATTTCTTGCGATTGGCGTTACGGGGCAAACGACCATCGTTAATAATGCGGATTGGCAAGCCAGTTATGCTTCCAGATGAACCAGCCAGGGGCGAAGCCCGACGGGATATTCGTCAGCGTCATGCCGACTTAATCATGCAACATATCGCCAGGCTTGTTCCGCCGGAGTATCGCGGGGTATATGCTGATGACGGTGCAGAACTCTAAACCAAGAAGTGAGCAGATTCATCCGGAGATCACCCGCCTGCCAGCGCTGACGCTCTGGCGCAGGTTGTTCCGGTTTGTGTTCCGTTCTCTGGTCAGGCTTGTTGTCAGGACCTGTACCCGAATCGAAGTTGAAGGGCTTGAAAATCTGCCTCGAAAAGGACCGCTGATTATCGTCTCGAATCATCTTGGGGACGCAGATGTGCTGATTGGCATGGCGGTCACTTCCATCCCTGTGGATATCATCGTCAAATCCGAACTGTATTATTATCCTGTTCTGGGGAAAATATTGGATGCTTATGGGGTCATCTGGGTGCATCGTGGTCAACCCGATCGACGCGCGGTTCGCGTCGCTTTGGAAAGTCTGCGGCGGGGCAGGATGATTGGCATCGCTCCGGAGGGAAGGGAGAGCCTGACCGGTGCCCTGGAAGAGGGAACAGAAGGCGCGGCGTATCTGGCTTTAAAATCAAAGGCTCCCATTTTGCCGGTGACATTTACCCACACGGAGAATAAACGCATCCTGAGCAACCTCAAGCATTTCAAACGCACGCCGGTGACCGTGACCATCGGCTCCGCTTTTTATCTGGATGAGCACCCGAATTGGCGGCTGGGTATTGAGGCGGGCACGCTCAAAATTATGCGCACCCTCGCCAGTCAGTTGCCGCCTGAATATCAAGGCGTTTATCGCCTTTAGAGGAATAAGCAGAACCCCTTATATCACTCGGGTTGATGATGACCGTGGAGAGTATTCAAAGACAAGATGCGCTTCTGAGGCGCTATAATCATGCCGATTGGGAGAAAAGACGCCGATTCTGTCGTTTCCTGCTGCGCACAATTGGCTTTACCCTGCTCGCCAAGATTAATCGCGTCGAGGGGTTGGAAAACTTCCCCTCCCAAGGTCCGGCGATATTGATGATCAATCATATCGCCTTTATTGATCCGATTGTTGTCTTGCACGTCGTCCCACGTAACATTGTGCCGCTGGCAAAAATCGAGGTGTATGATTATCCGGTCGTAGGAATCTTCCCGCGCTTGTGGGGGGTGATTCCGGTGCGGCGGGAGGAGGTTGACCGTCGCGCCGTGCAACAGGTGATGGACGTCCTGCGGGCTGGCGAGGTTGTCCTGGTAGCCCCGGAAGGGACGCGCAACCCCAGCCTGACCCGCGGCAAGGAGGGGGTGGCGTATCTTGGCGTGCGCAGCGGCGCTCCCATCATCCCGGTCGCTATTGATGGCACAATTGGCTTCCCGGCGCTGCGTTTCACAAAAGCCTGGAAGCAACCCGGCGCAGTGGTCAAGTTTGGCAATCCCTTTCGTTTTCGCTCCGCTCAGAAACATCCTGACCGTCAGGAATTGCGTAAAATGACCGATGAAGCGATGTATATTCTGGCAGAGATGTTGCCGCCACACCGGCGGGGGATGTACTCCGACGTGTCCAATGCCACTCAGGATACAATAGAATGGCTCTGAGGTGGTGTGTGTCGGCGGGCTAAGCCTGGCACGTTTCCTGCAACTATTGGAGGATTATGGAATTTGTCTTCAGCCTCTTCTCAAAATTATCTTCCCTGAATTTTCCGCAATCCTGGGAAGGCAGAATCGTTGCAGGCTTGGGATGGTTGTTTTGGTTGGCTCTAACCCTGGTGTTATTATGGCGGTCGCGCCGTCTCAATAAACCTTTTAATAAAAATTATTGGGGGATATGGGTTATCCTGGCTCTGCTGACCCCAATAGCCGGCATGTTTATCGGCATCAGTTTGCCATCTCAGGGGGTACTGCCCGCGCCCAATATCCCGTTGGGAGCCAACGCGCCGGTAATGATGATGTTTTCCGCCTTGCCCTGGATGGTTGCAGGGGGGATATTGGGACCTGTGGGCGGGGCATCCATCGCGCTCATATCCGGAGTCTTCCTGGCGTTATGGAACACCCACAGTCCTTTCACCCCGCTGGAGCTGGCTCTCATCGCAACCCTGTTCTCCCTGGCGATGTTCCAGCGCTATCGCACACCCTTCTTTCGCTGGTTGCGCCATCCGCTATTCGCTGCTATTTTGCTGATTTTTGTTGATGTTTTCTTTCTCTTGGATGCAATCATTCTGTCAGACAACACCCTGGCGGCGCGGTTGGATTATGGGTTTAGCCTGCTCTTTCCGATGGCGCTGGCGGTTACGGGTGAATTGATCGTCGGCGGTTTATTTACCGAGGTGATTGCCAGGGCGATGCCGGAGCATTGGGGCGGTCGGGGCGAATTGAGACCATCCCCTGCCGAAAGAAGCCTGCGCGCCCGATACCTTCTGGTTCTGATTCCGGTAATTCTAATGCTCCTTTGCGCTCTCTTTGTGGGTGATTGGATCGTGGCTGGTCAGGCGGCGCAGCGCAGTTTACGCGGGCGGATGCAGGATTCTGCCTTGCTGATTTCCAAAGGTATCCCGTTCTTCTTGGATGTAGGGCAGAACGAAATCGCCAAACTTGTGGAGGATAAAAATCTTTACACCAGCACTCCCGCAAGGCTGTCTGAGTTATTGAAAGATTATCTGATTCGGGTTCCCTTTTTTACTCAATACTTTATGCTGGATGGTGATGGGAAAACTCTGGCGGGGTATCCATTGGCGGATTATGAAAATTCCCAGGCTCTCCCCAAAGAAAGAATGGGAATCCAGATGGCAATCCGCGGCGTCCCATACCAGCCATACACGATGTCGCCCAAGCCCGGCGGCAAGGCAGCCCAGGTGTCATTTATCGCTCGGGTTGAAGACGAGGAGGGTAAGCTGCGAGGGGTGTTGGTAGCGCGGACAGATTTGGGAGAGAATCCGTTCACTTCGCCCCTGATTGACAACCTGCAGGCTTTGACCGAGATAGGGGGGCAGGGCATGCTTCTGGATGAAGATGGTCTGATTCTCTATCACCCGAACCCAGATTTATTGATGACAGAATACACCGGCAAAAGACCCGAGCAGGCTGAGTTTTATCATGAGCCTGCTCCGGATGGCACCCGCCAATGGGTATATTATCAGCCCACCGAGGGGCGCCCCTGGGCGGTTGTCCTGACCGTACCCGCCCGGACAGTTCAACAGATAGCGGTGGACATTGCCTCGCCAATGTTGTGGATCATTGCCTTTGTTGCCCTGTTTGCCGTAGTGGTGTTGAGCCTTAGCCTGAATCGCATCACGACTTCTCTACGGGGGCTGGCGGTTCAAGCGGAGAGCATTGCTGAAGGTCACCTGGATACTCCTCTGAGCGTAGCCGGAGAGGACGAGGTCAGCCAGTTGCGGCGTTCTTTTGAACAAATGCGCCGTAGCCTGAAAGCACGCCTGGATGAATTAAACGGTTTGCTGGTGGTTGTCCAGGGCGTTGCCGAGAATCTGGATATGGGGCGGGCAGTTCAACCTGTGCTGGAATCGGGTTTGTCTTCGGGTGCATGCGCTGCTCGCGTGGTCCTGGATCCGGCGATGGTGCCAGATCTGACAGGGGATGCTTCTAAACCGGTGGCTTATGCGGCTGGTCTGAGATGCGAAGACTACGCATATCTGGATGAGCAGATTTTGAGTCTCACCCGCCAGCAGGACAGGATTGTCCTGAATAACGTGCTTCGTCCGCGACTGCTGCGCTTTCAGGTCAGCGATCAGCGCCCCGAGGCTTTGATGGCAATGGCTTTGCGGCATGATAACCAGTTTTTTGGAGCAATGTGGATTGCGTTTGATCAGCCGCACATTTTCTCCGAGGAGGAGGTGCGTTACCTTGCAACCCTGTCAAGCCAGGCAGCCCTGGCTGCATCCAACGCCCGTCTGTATTTAAACGCCGAGATTGGACGGCAGCGATTGTCTGCAATCCTTGCCTCAACTCCAGACCCGGTGCTGGTGACCGATCAGCGCAATCGTTTGTTATTGGCAAACCCGGCTGCGTGGCGTGTGCTTGGTTTGGGGGCGGAATGGGAGGAAGGGAGACCCATCGAGCAGGTCATTTCTAACCGGGAACTGCTTGCTCTTCTCGATGGTAAAACAGAAGACAAAGGCACAGCAGAGATCACCCTGGCGGATGGAAAAGTGTATTTCGGGACGATCTCCTCGGTCATTGCAGAAGGTCATCTCGTTGGTCAGGTGTGTGTGTT
>JBBIPD010000070.1:2159-10943 GCA_037443025.1 Chloroflexota bacterium | reverse complement strand
GTGATATTACACCGAGATAAAAAAGGGTGTATACTCAGCAGACTGACCCGAATATTTCAATCGATTTCCCCATGCTTTCCACAACCATCCCATCTTCGGATATTTCCGTAAAACGAATCTTCAACACCTGGTGGCCTCTGGCGTTTAGCTGGCTGCTAATGGGGGCAGAATTGCCTGCTGTGAGCGCGGTGGTAGCGCGAATACACAATCCAGAAATTAATCTCGCAGCATATTGTGGGTTTGTTTTCCCATTGTCTTTTATCGTTGAAGCGCCGGTGATTATGCTCCTTGCGGCTTCCACCGCCCTTTCCAAGGATTGGGCTTCGTACCTGAAAATCCGCCGTTTTATGACGGTTGTTGGTGGGAGCATGACCGCTATCCACATTCTTATCGCCTTCACGCCGCTTTATTACCTCGTGGTCAAAAGCATTCTGGGCGTTCCTCCGGAAATTGTCGAGCCGGGGAGAATTGGCTTGATGATCATGACCCCCTGGACATGGTCTATTGCCTATCGGCGGTTCAACCAGGGCGTATTAATCCGCTTTGGTCACTCGCGCACGATCAGCGTGGGGACTGTCATCCGCCTGAGTGCCGATGGGCTGGTATTATTCATCGGCTACTGGTTGGGGAACATCCCTGGGATTGTGGTTGCCACCTGTGCGGTGGCAGCGGGGGTGGTCAGCGAAGCAATTTATGTTGGCATCGTCGTCAAACCGGTCTTGAAAGACGATCTCAAGCCCGCCCCGCCCGTGCAGCCCGCGCTGAACCTGCGCTCTTTTCTGAATTTCTACATCCCCCTGGCGATGACTTCCTTGCTTTTTCTGCTGGCGCAACCGATTGGCAGCGCCGCCATCAGTCGGATGCCAGAAGCGCTCGCCTCCCTGGCGGTGTTGCCGGTCGTCAATGGCTTGATTTTCATGTTCCGCAGCCTGGGGGTGGCATACAACGAAGTGGTAGTGGCATTGCTGGACGAACCTCACTCGTTTGCAAATCTGCGTCGCTTCACCACCTGGCTTTCAATCTTCAGCACGGTTGCCCTCCTGATGATGGCGATCACGCCTCTCTCCTCGTTATGGTTCGGCGGGGTATCGGGTTTAAGGGCTGAGCTGGTGGAGATGGCAAAGCTAGCTTTGTTTATCGCCCTGCCTTTGCCTGCGCTCTCTGTGCTGCAAAGCTGGTATCAGGGGGCGATCCTGCATGGGCGTTACACCCGCGGCATCACCGAAGCGGTTATCATCTACCTGGCGACATCCGGGGTTTTGTTCTTCCTCGGGGTCCACCTGGCGCAATTCGCCGGTCTGTATGTCGCCCTGATTGTCATGGGAATCAGCATGGGCGCCCAAACCGCCTGGTTATGGCAGCGCAGCCGACCGGTGATGATTGAAATTCAAAAACGAGAACAGGATGTGGTGTTCGAGGGGGAAGCCCAACTCACACCCAACGAACCGGCGTCGGGGTAACCTGGGGTTCGCGGGTCAATCTGCCACCACCCCGTGGGGTGTTGCAGGAAGCGCCATGATTGCCGGGATTGCCAAAAGCGCGACGACCGCGCTGATATAGAAAGCCGAGGTCAGCCCAAAACGATCGCCCATAAAGCCGATGCTCAGGATAGCAATCGGGCGAAGCGCGAACGAAATCAGCATGAACACCCCATTCCCTACCGCGCGGTGCTCAGGCAAATGTTCCTGTACCATGGCAAGCAAGACCGGCGTGGACGAAAGGCTGGTAAAACCCAACAGGAGCAACACCGGGACCAACCACCACCCCTGAAGATTAAGAAAAAGCAGAGTAATCGCCGATGAAGCGAGGATGGAAATGAGCAAAATCGGTTTCCTCCCCAACTTATCGCTGAACGATCCGCTGAACAATGCTCCAGCCACTCCCGCGATTTCAAGAAGGGACAACGACGCCCCAGCGATCCACAGACTTGTTCCCCGCGCATCCATATAAACCGGTAAATATGTCACCAGACATTCCACCAGAAAGTTCCGCAAGAGGGTAAAAATCACAATGGGAATGAACAGGCGGCGCATCGCTGGAATCGCCTGCCGAAGACCGACGTTCTTTTCCGTGCGCGCCGGCACCGATCTCAATCGCCAGAACAATATCAGCGATGTCCCCCAGCCCACTACACCCAAGCGATAGATGCCTTCCAGCGTCCAGATGGAAATCGCCCAAACCGCCACCAGAGGACCCAGCGTACGCGCCAACTCCCCGGCTGCCATGAAAAAACTCATCCCCTTACCCACCGATTTCCCCGAGATGCGCCCAATCATGGCGGGCGCTGGGGCATGAAAGGCAGCTGTGCTCACCCCTGCCAGCAAGAAGATGATCACCAAAGCCGGGTAATTTGGAGCTAACCCCAGGATGCTGATCAATGTGGCGGTCAGAGCAGGGGCGAGGATAACGAAATACCGCAGGCTGATTTTATCCGCCAGATAGCCGATAAAAGGGTTGAGCACTCCCGGTAGTTGCTGAATTGCTGTCAGGGAACCCGCCATGACCAGAGACAGTGACAGTTTATCTATTATCGCTGGCAGGAGCGCCGGGACTAAAGCCGTATAAATATCGTGGAAGAAGTGTCCGCCGGAGATGGTGAGCACCTGACCACTTTGAAATTGGTCGGTTGAAGCGGCTTTTTCAGAACCGGCAGTTTGGAGACGTTCGGCAGCAACAGTTTTCATGAGTTTGCATCAGACCCCATCGTTATTGGGTAAGTCCAGGTATGTGGGATGAGCCTGCTTCCCAGAAGCCTTATTATACTCTCTACATTCGAATACCTTGACCAGATGATCAAACTCAACCGGGCGCGCCTCAATTACGCCCATGTGATGTGAGGTAAAAACCAGCGTGTTATACTTTGCCTGGAGGTTTATTCCATGCTTCCCCGCATTCAGGCAGCCCTGGCATCCCCAAACCGCGCCAAAAAACTGGCGGACTTCCTGGCTGCTCAAATCCTCTTCGCGTTGCCAGAAAGGACTCGGCGCTGGTTATTTAGAGGCGAGGCGTACTATTGCCCCCTGTTTGAGAGCCGCTTGCGCTGCTTTCTTCGCCTGCACCGACCATACCATTTGTTTTGCCCGGTGTGCCGTTCGTTGCAACGTTATCGCCTGGTCTGGCTCTTCTTCAACAGTCAGGTGGTTCAGCTTGGCTGCAAACCGGAGCGAATGTTGCATATTGCTCCAGAAGAAGCGCTCACCCGCCGCTTTCTTCAGGTTCCCGGATTGGAGTATCTGAGCGCCGACCTGCACAACCCAAAGGCGATGATGAAGATGGATGTGAGTGATATCCAGTATCCAGACGCCTCGTTCGATATCATCTATTGCAGTCATGTGCTGGAGCATGTCCCCGATGACCGCAAGGCATTGGCAGAATTTTACCGTGTGCTGCGCCCAGGTGGATATGCCCTGCTGATTGTGCCAATCCTCAGCTCCGTGACCTTTGAAGACCCATCCATCACCAGTCCCCAAGAGCGCCAGCGGCTTTATGGACAACATGATCACGTCCGCAGCTATGGACCGGATTTCAAGGCGCGGGTGGAACAAGCCGGATTTATCGTCTCAGCTTTTGGTACGGGCGATATCGCCAGCCAAGAACAGGCTGAGCGGATGGGGTTGGGGTATGCCGAGACCCTTTTCCTCTGCCGAAAAACCTGAGGTAATTTATCCTTTGAAAGACCATTTGTGAGAGGTGGGTTATGTTGCGAATCTACGCCATATCCGACGCCACAGGGACGACCGCCGAGGGGGTGGTGCGGGCTGCTTTGACCCAATTCATTGATCCAGATGTTGAGATTATCCGCTATGGCGGCGTGCGCAGCGCGGCGCGAATTCACGAAATCGTCATGGAGGCAGCCAGGGTGCGAGGGTTTATCGTCCATACCCTGGTATCCGAGGAGCTGCGTCTGGCGATGCTTACCGAGGGTCGCGCTGCCAATGTGGACACGGTGGACCTGATGGGACCCATGTTGGCGCACCTGAGCGAGCTCCTGGCAACCAAGCCCAGATCTGTGCCGGGGTTATTCCAACCCTTTGACCCAGCCTATCAGATGCGCATTGACGCCATCAACTTCACCGTCCGCCACGATGACGGACAGAATATTGACAATCTGCACGAAGCCGATATTGTCCTGGTAGGCGTATCACGCACCTCCAAAACCCCGCTGAGCATCTACCTGGCTTATCGTGGGTGGAGGGTGGCAAATGTGCCCCTGATGTTAGACGTTGAGCCGCCCCAGCAACTCTTCAGCCTCCCGCGCAGGCGTGCGGTCGGTCTGACTGTCAAACCGGAACGCCTGGCAGAACTGCGCCAGACCCGGGCGGAACATATGGGTATCCCTGTTTGGGGGTATGCCGACCTGGATTATATCCGCCGCGAAGTGGCATACGCCTATCATATCTTTGAGCGCAGGCGAGACTGGCCTCTGGTGGATGTCACCGTAAAACCGATTGAAGAGGCGGCGTCTGAGATCGTCTCACTCCTGGGAAAAACCTCGGAAGAAGACTATCGGGCGACCCTGCCCTGACCGCCGGGTGTTATAATCTCGCCGATGACCGAAATCAACCTTGATCCGGAACGCCAAAAGAAAGCTAAAGAATACGCCCGTATCAGCCGACGGTTGATGCTGGTAGACCTCGCCCTGGGAGGCGCTTACCTGTTCGCCTGGGATGGGCTGGTCAAAAGCGCTGAAGAGCAGCCTGTTAGAACTGACGCAGAACGAGTGGCTCCTGGTGGCAGGCTTTGCATTGATCTTCGGCGCAGGTCTTCTGATTGTCAATCTACCATTGAGTTATTACGAGGGATATATCCTGCCTCACCGCTATGACCTTTCCAACCAGAGCATCGGCGGATGGATCAGCGACCAGGTTAAAGGCTTGCTTCTCAGCGGGGTTTTGGGTATCTTCGTCTTGGAAGTGATTTACGCCGTGCTGCGCGCTTATCCGGAGACGTGGTGGTTATGGGCGGGTGGGATTCTGCTGATTTTCAACGTCATCCTGGCAAACCTGGGACCGATTTTAATCTTCCCCATTTTTTACAAATTCGCCCCGCTTGGCGAAGAGTATGACGATCTGGCAAAGCGCCTGATGCGTCTGGCTGAGGGCGCCAATACCAGGGTGCGCGGCGTGTACCAATTCGATATGAGCAAACGCACTAAGGCGGCTAACGCTGCCCTGGCAGGGTTGGGAAACACCCGCCGGATTATCCTGGGAGACACTTTGCTGAAAGAGTTCACCCCGGATGAAATTGAAACCGTACTGGCGCATGAGCTGGGACACCATGTGCACAAGGATATCCCCATCGGGATGATCATCAACGCCGGCTTAACCCTGGGCGGGCTGTACCTGGCGGCGTTGGGATTGAACTGGGGGGTGAGTTACTTTGGCTTCGATAGGGTTTCCGATATCGCCGCCCTGCCGCTGTTTGCGCTGGTAATGGGCTTATACGGATTGGCAACCATGCCCCTGAGCAACGCGTACTCGCGCTGGCGTGAACGGCGGGCGGATCAATACGCTCTGCAGGCGACCGGCAAAGGGGAGGCGTACGCTTCGGCGCTGACCCGGCTGGCTAACCAGAACCTGGCAGAAGCCGACCCCGAGCCGTGGGTGGAGTTCCTGCTCTACTCGCACCCGGCGTTGAACCGCCGTATCGCCCTGGCGCAGAAGCTGGCGACTGAACAGACGACCGGGCAATCCATCCAGAGCAACCTATAAAAGGATGATCTAACGGGAGATTTTTGCCACCCTGGCGTTGGTCAGGGAAATCAACGCCTCCACCGGCAGGCGGATGTTCAAACCCCGCTGCCCGCCGGAGATGTAAATTTCGGTCTGAGTGCACGCGCTTTCGTCCAGAACCACCTGAAAACCGCGTTGCAGTAAAGCCAGGGGAGAGATGCCTCCCGCCTGCAAGCCGGTCAACTTCTCCGCTTCTCGTTCGGTGGGCAACAACACCTTTTTCTCCCCCAGAGCTTTCGCCAACGCTTTCAAATCCACTTCTTGCGGACCCGGCACCAGCGCCAGGACCGGTTTGCCCTTGCCCTCCCGTGTGATGACGATGGTTTTATATACCAATTGGGGGTCCACGCCCAGATATTGGGCGGCTTCGATAGCGCTCAGCTTCTCGGCAGGCAGCTCGAAAGCGGTGTAGGGGATTTTGTGGGCGTCCAGCATGCGGGTGACATTGTTGGGTTTCATGGCTTGAATCCGTGATTCATCAGGAAACCGGCAGGGTGAGGGTGAAGACTGCCCCGCCTTCAGGGTGATTGGCGGCGCTCAGAGAACCCCCATGCGCCTGAGCGAGCTGACGGGCGATAGCCAGCCCCAAGCCAGTGCCGCCCTCTGCCCGATTCCGCGATCTTTCCGCCCGATAGAAGCGGTCGAATATATAGGGCAGGGATTCGGGAGGGATGCCAGGACCGCTGTCGCGCACCGTGAGGTTAACCTGTCCGGGGTGGGCAGTGAGTCCCACAATCACCCTGCCGCCGTCCGGGGTATAGCGCAGGGCGTTGCTGAGCAGGTTATTCAAAATCTGCTCAATCCGCTGCGCATCCAATTCAAGCCTGGGGAGGCTTTCCGGGAATTGCGTCTCAATCCGAATCGAGCGAGAGTCTGCCTGGGGCAAGAATCGCTCAATGACGCGCGGGACCAAATCCAGTAAATTGGTGGGGGTGCGCACCAGGGTCAGTTGTCCCGAATCAGCCAGGGCGAGGGTGCGCAAATCGTCCACCAGGCGGGTGAGCAGTTGGTTCTGCTCCAGGATGGGAGCCAGGTTTTCAGGGGTGAGAGGGTATCTCCCATCCTGCAAGGCTTCCAGGTTGGCGCGTTGAACGGCGAGCGGATTGCGCAGCTCGTGGGCGACGTCGGCGGTCATGGCGCGGCGGCTCTGTTCCGCCTTCTGCAATGAATCTGCCATCTGGTTGAAGGCGATGCCCAGGGCGGCGAGCTCATCGTCTTTGCTGCGCACCGTCACCCGTTGAGACAGGTCGCCAGCCGCCATATGCTGCGCTGCCACAGTCAATTCCTGCACCGGACGGAGCAATTGATAGGCGAGGTAGGTCGCCAACAACAACGCCAGCACGCCCGCAATCAAACCGGCTAGCAACGCGGCGTTGGTAATCCGCCCAACCAGAAATGTTTCATCGCCCTGGTTATATCCCATCCCGCCTTCGGGAAGGAGATACCCAACCGTCCGTCCGTCGACTTTTAGCGCGATTGCATCCTCCATCTCAGTCGCGCTCAGCTTCCCGGCAGGGTTGGAATCGGCGGTGTCAACCAGCAGGTTGCCCTCTGCGTCCGCCAGGCGCAGACGCTGCCCCATCATCCCACCCGCCATCATCCCTTGCATACCCCGACCATATCCCTGACCACGTCCCCCTGAGGGGATGATAAAGCTATTTTCTACCCCCTCCCATCCGCCATGGCTGTCATAATAGTCTTCAAGCTGACTGACCAGCTCATCCAGCGCCAGCATATTCCCCCGAATCATGAAGGTGCGGACCGCGCTGGCAGCCCCCTGGCGCGCAATCAAGACCACGCTGACCACGGAGACCAGCACAACCAGAGTAAAGGCAATGAAGAGACGGGTGCGCATTATTGTCGAGCAAACCGATAGCCCACGCCAAACACGGTCTCGATATAGCGCGGGTTTTTAGGGTCTGGTTCTATTTTAGAGCGGAGATTCTTAATATGGGCGTCAATGGTTCGCTCATACCCCTCATAGGCAGCGCCCTGAGAGGCTTCCAACAATTGCAAGCGGCTGAAAGCCCTTCCTGGCTGGGCAGCCAGGGTGGCTAACAACGAGAATTCGGTGGGCGTCAGTTCGATAACCTCATCCCCACGCCTGACCAGGTGCGCCTCCTGGTCTATCTCAAGATCCAGGGCGCGGAGAATATGCGCCGAACGCGGCGTCAAATCAGAGCGACGCAGCAACGCCCGGACGCGAGCCACAACCAACCGAGGCGAAAACGGTTTGGTAATGTAATCGTCTGCCCCAAGCTCAAGCCCAATCAGTTGATCGGTCTCCTCAACCCGGGCGGTCAGCATGATGATGGGGGTATCCGATTTGCGGCGTATCTCTCGGGCGACATCCAGACCATCCATGCCTGGCAGGTTCAGGTCGATGATGACAAGGTCGGGGCGCTTATGCTCCCAGGTAGATAGCCCGGTATCGCCCCGGTATGCGCTCAACACCTGGTAACCGGCATTCTCCAGGTATGAGCGTAACACTTTGACCAGTTCAGGTTCGTCCTCAATAATCAGGATACTTGGCATATGTTGACCAGATCAGATATATCGGAGATTATAACAAAAAGCGGGTAGCTGAGGTCTCTACCCGCTTCATGTTCGTTTCAACAGGTCAAATCAGCGGTTCCAGCGTCCTCCGCCCATGCGACCCTGGAAATTTCCTCCCATCCCGGGGCAACCGCCAGCTCCACTTCCAAAACCTCTCGACCACATCTGGTTCATCCGGCTAAGCATCCAGTCTGCCTGTTCCTGGGTGATGACCCCAGCAGCGACAGCGTCATTGAGCGCCTGGGTGCGGGCGTCCAGCATTGCCTGGCGGAACTGTTCCGCATCCAAGCCCAAATCAGCGGCGATATCCCACATCGTTTCACCGGCGTCATGCCGAGCTTCAAGCTCCTCGGGCGTCAGGTTGAATGCCCTGGCTAAAGCCGCGATCATATACTCATGCATGGGACCATAATCCCCAGAGTTGCTGCTCCCCCAGGCGCCGCGGTTCCAACGCCCGCCCATCATCCCACCGAATGAGCCCCAGCCCATTGAGGGT
>JBBIPD010000070.1:0-2143 GCA_037443025.1 Chloroflexota bacterium | reverse complement strand
GATTCGGGGGGCGTTTGCGTCTGGGCATATGCGAATCCCGCCAGGCTAAGCGAGGCAATGGCAAGCACAGCGATTGCGACAACCAATAAGATTTTCTTCATAATTAATCTCTCCTTCGACTTTTGTTAGTCTGTTCGATATGATGTAACATTTAGATGTTAGATTTGTTTATATAATACAGGAGAGTTGTGAAGAAAGAATGAAGATGATTTGAAAAAGGTATGAATATCCTGCCTTGCCAGCTTCCAGGCGAAACGGTTGGAATACGGGCGCAGGGCTATCAGAATTGCGGTATCATTCCAGGTGATAAAGACAAGATTAGTTTGCAATTTTGTCAAACAACAATGTATTGGCTTAGGTTATAATTTCGTTAAGAATATTCATAATAGTTTGCAGATATTTTCGTTTATGAAATATTTATCGTAGGCACAGGTTTCAAACAATGCGGGCGCTTACCCTGAAAACCCAATTATTTATCCTGACCACCATCTCGCTCGGGGTATGCCTGCTCGCCTGGAACCTTTCTCAATTAGAGAGTGGAAATACATGGATGCTCCTGGCGTTGACAGCCGGCGCATCCATCTCGCTGATATTAAAGGTTGAAGGCTCAACCAGTCGCTCTCATTACAACATCAGTTTCTTGATCTACGCCTTCTCATTTGCCCTGCTTGGGCTGGAGAGAACGGTGTTGATTATTCTGGTTTCCAATCTGATTGACTGGGCATGGCATAAATACGCCTGGTATATCCAGCTCTTTAATATCAGCACTTACATGATTGCGATCAACGCGGCTGGTCTGGTGTTGGCTCTCATCAACCCCAATCAGCACTTATACAGCCTGGAAGCCGTTCTGGGAACCCTGGCGGCTATCGGCGCTTTCACCCTGATCAACCATTTTCTGGTGGGGTTAGTCATCTGGCTGGCGCGGGGCGAACCATTCTCCAAATCGGGCGTGTTCGACCTTTTCCCCTTGATCCTGGATTTCACCCTGCTGGGGATGGGGGTGGTTGCCGCCATCGTCTGGCTGGCGAACCCCTATGCAATGATCCTGGCGCTCCTGCCCCTGTATCTGATTTACAGCACTTTGAGGGTGCCTGCGCTGGAACGTCAATCGGAGCTGGACCCCAAAACCGGTCTGTATAACGCCAGATATTTCGAACACGCCCTGCAGAACGAATTGAACCGCGCCAATCGCTTTGACCGACCTCTGACGATTGTGATGGCAGATTTGGACCTGCTTCGCAACATCAATAACACCTATGGGCATCTGGCTGGCGACCAGGTGCTTATCGGCGTGGCAAATATTTTGGTGAAATCGGTGCGGGATTACGATATTGTCGTCCGCTTCGGAGGCGAAGAGTACGCCATCCTGATGCCCGAAACCACCCCAGAAGAAGCCTTTCCGCGGGTTGAGGCAATTCGCGAGACAATCGAAAAGACCGAGTTCATCGTCCCCACCAGCGCAACCCCGATTCGCATCACGATGAGCTTTGGCATCGCCGGGCGAACCGGCTTCGACCAGAAACCCAGCGATATCGTCCACAACGCTGATGCAGCCCTGTACTATGCCAAATTAAAAGGCAGAAACGGCACTTACCTGTATTCGGACGAGGGTTTTGTCGGTCTCCATGAGGAAAGCAAGGCGACCGTTCCTGCTGGTGAACACAAACCTCAATACCGTGAACCAGAGCAACGTTATACTTACCCGGTAAGCACACTGCGTCAACCCCCCACCGTGGTGCAACCCCAAGTACAACCGGAGATAACCGAGGCTGAGACACACACCCGAGCCGCGGAAAGCAAACCACGACCGAGATGGATGGTGAACGCTTACATTGCCGGTCTGGCGGTTACAGCCCTCTTCATATTATCCATCGCTGATATGTCGGTGAGCAGGATGGATTGGGCAGGGCTGGGATTATTCGCAATGATTGTATTGCTGACCGAATGGTTGTCAATAGACATTTACGCCCGAAACACCGCCGTTTCCACCTCGGCTGCTCCAATGCTGGCAGGGGCGCTCTTGTTCGGTCCACCTGGCGCGCTGGTGCTTAGTTTATTATTCGCCGGCGTGGCTCTGGTGAAATATCGCAGCCCATTCAACCGCTTCATATTTAATTTCAGCAATCAATACATTGCGGCA
>JBBIPD010000069.1:0-11071 GCA_037443025.1 Chloroflexota bacterium | reverse complement strand
CCTTGATCCGGGTCGAGAGAAGTATAGAACTCTTCGGTCGTCAGCGGAGTCTGGTATCCCACTGACGCCAGGTGATGCAGCTTTGCCTCCCCGGCTCTCGCCAGAAGCACGGTGATGTGTTCGGCGTCAACCAGCCTGTTGAGAGATTTTAATGTGCGGCTGAGAACTTGCTCCAGGTCGAGGCTGGTTGCAAGCTCCGTCATCAGGCTCAGGAGGGTCTTGGTGCGCTGGTGAGCTCGCGCCAGTTGTTCGGTGCGCTCCTTCACCCTTTGGTCCAGTTCGTTGGTCAGGCTTTGTGTCTCCCGGTAGAGGCGGGCATTCTGGATGGCGATGGCTGCCTGATTGCTGATTGTGCGCGCCAAACCAATCTCATCCGCGGTGTAGTGATAGGGCTGATCAGAGTGTACGAGAATAACCCCGTGAAGCTCATTTCCGGTTGCCAGGGAAAGCGCCAGGAGAGAACGGGTTTTCAGTTTTTGCAGATAATCGGCGATAGGCTCCAGTTCAGCTTCGCCAGAAACATCATCGCAACTATAACTCCCCAGGCTTTGTTTGAGACGCTCAAACAAGGGCGAATCTGGAAGAACGACCGGCAAATGATCGGTATAGGGGGGCTGTTCCGCGTAGAGGCTTGCCCGACCGGTTGAGTCGAACAATATCACCGAAACCGCTGCCGAGTGGATTGTTTCCAACAACCCCTGCAGGATGAGAGTGAGGAGATGGTCAAGGTCAAGTGAGCTGCTCAGGGCGGTTGAGAAACGGTACAAAGTCTCCAGGCGCTTTGAGCGCTGATCTAATTCGGCTGCACGGGAGACGATCTGCTGGTATAGATTGGCGTTTTCCAAAGCAACCGCTGCCTGTCCGGCAAAGGTTGTCGCAATCTGGATATGTTCATTCGTGTAAAAATCCGCCGCATCCATCTCCAGAGCGATGACGCCGATCACTTCACCTCCGGCGATGAGCGGCACGCCCAACCAGGATAGATTGGGGTTCTCAACCAGGGCTGGAAAACGAGGGTCTTTGCTGACGTCTCCAACAGCAATGGCGCGCCCGGCGGAGATCATTTCACCAATGAGGGCGCTATCCTCAATGGAGACCGAGAGACCGACTCGCTGATCGTTATCCGCAAATCCGCGCGCGGCGCGCACGAACATTTCATCTCCCTGACGTAGCCAGAGAGTCCCGGTTTTGAAGGGCAGGATGGCTTCACAGTGGTCCAGGAGAGAGTCGATCAATTCCACCGGTTCCAGCTTTGAAGATATGGTGGCTGCTACACCGGTGAGCGCCTGGAGTTGATTTGCCCGTAATTCTGCTGCCTGATATAAGCGCGAGTTTTCCAGATTGAGCGCAGTTTGTTGGGTAAGGGATGTGACCAACGCCTGGGCTTCAATCGAGAATGCCTGAGGCGTCTTGAAATTTTCCACGATCAACACCCCCAAAGGCTCGGTGTTGGGAGCTTTTTGTAGAGGTACAGCCATGCAAGAGACAGGGAGCAGCCCTCCGGTAGCGTCGTGGTAAGCCATCAATTTCTCTGAGCTGAGATTGTAAAGGCTGGGAAAATCTACTTCATCTACACGGATGGGGTTTCTATGTTGATAAGCCTTCCCGGGCAGTCCCTCCCCGGGTTGATATGAGATTCCCATAATCTCATTCGGTTCTGAATAACCGGCTGCTGCCCTGGGAGTAAGTAGCTCACGTTTTGCATCCCATAGGACCACAAGGCTGGTCTGGGCGCTGGGAAGCACATGCAGCGTGGATTCCACCAGGGTTTGCAGGATGCGCTCAGGTTGGAGATTGCCTATCTGGCGGTTGAAATCGAGCAACAAATTGACTTCCGCCAGATGCTGGCTGATTTCCAACAGCAGGTTAAGATTCTGGAGGGTGATCGCTACCAGGCGGGCTAACAGGGTGAAGAGTTGTTCGTCATCCCGGGTGAAAGGCATCATCGGGGTCTGATTGATCGCCAGCAACACTGCATCCAGCCTGGCGCCGATGAATACCGGCAAACAGATGAAACCCCTGGCATCCAATGCCTGGAATAAGGGCGAGCCAGCCCATTCAGAGTCGGCTTCTATCCGGGAGACCAGCAGAGTATTCCCGTTTTGGAGCGTGTGATGGACGGGATTGCGCTGCCCAATGAGCGCTTCCAGTTGAATTCCAGCCGGAATCAATCCTTGTGCGGTCAGCAGGTGAGGACCATGCGCCCCAGGTTCCACAACTAGGGCAATATCCATTTCCATTCTGGTCAAAATTTCTCGGGCAAAGGTGGACAGGACGCTTTCCCGATCGCCTTGCCGATTGACCATTTCGGCGATATTCATTGCTGCTCGAATGCGCGCCGCGCGCTGACTCAGGCGTTGGACGGCGATCGTCTGTTCCAGGTCTTTATGAAGCAGTACAGGCAGATGGCTGTGAGCGCTTTGCATCCCAAATTGGGCGCGCTGCAGCTCATCCTGCATTTCGTTCAGGCGCGATTGCAGGCGCTGCATTTGATAAAAGGCTTCGATGCGATGGATCGCCTGTTTGACAAAAACCTCAACCCCTTCCACCTGTCTGGCATCCGGACGCAGGTGATCGAGGGGTTTGTCGAGCGAAATGACGCCCAACGGGCGGTTATCGGATCCATACAGAGGGATGAGGAGCATGTCTCCGTTTACCCAGGCATGCCCCGAAACAGGTTCTGGGCTATCGTTATTAGAGGGGGCGGATTGAATAGCTCTCTGTCTGGCAGGAGATTTTTCCCTGGGGATGAAGTATGCCATACCCAGCTTGTTTTCGGGCTGAAGCAGCTTTTCTATTTGCTCCCAGTTGAGATCTGTGAGCGGTTCGTCCACCCGACTGCCATCGGGCGAGTCTGTACTCGCTGTCAGTTTCATCCATCCTTCGTTGACATCTATCATGCTGATGGATACACTCTGGTATTGGGTGGTTTCTCGAGTCGCTCTGGCGATTTGATCCAGAGCGAAGGTCAAAGACTCTTCGCTAAGCGACGTGGGCGAATCTTCGATCAGCCTCGCCAGCGTACTCATGCGTCTGTTGAGCAATTCACTGCTGCGAAGTTGTTCCTGATAGCGGTAGGCATTGCCCAGAGCGACACTGGCTTGCAGCGCCAATGCCTCGCTAATCTCTTTTGCAGCCTCATCGAACCGACCCGGCGTATCGGCATGCATGTGGATTAAGCCGACAGGCTTATCCTGGTAGGTGATTGGGACAATCAACGATGCTTTCACCCCCTCATGTGGGGGTTGATAGGGATGGTCTGTTTTGAAGAGTTCTCCTGCTTCGAAATCATCAATGATGCGCGTTTCGGCGTTTTCCAATACGCTTGATTCGAGGGGGCTTAATTCGGTTGGGAGCGAATCGCCTAAGTGGAGCAGAATGCGGGGTTCGGGTTTGTTCCCGTTTCCACCAGATGAGGGCTGAGGCGAGGCGGGGTCAGTATCAAAAAGGATTATTCTGCCGCAATCGGCGCGCGTGGTCTGTAATATTTCATCATACACCCGTTGCAGGAGATTTCTCAGGTCAAGGTTGGTGTTCAGGTCTCGGCTGATTCTGGTCAGCGCAGTGAGCTGATCTACCCGGCGACGCAGGGTCTCATCGGTTTGAGCATAAAGGGTGGAGCGCTCAACCACATTGGCAAGCTGACCCGCGGCAGTAATCACTGTTTGAATGTCTCCGCTGACAAAGTAATTTGTTTGATAGCTGCCGATGATAATCTCACCAATGCCGCGATCTCGCACCCTCAACGGCACGATCATCACCGACCTCAAGCCCAGGCTGAACAGGATTGGATGGTAGATTTTGGGCAATTGCAGATCGGCGTTGATATCATCACTGATGATAGTATAGTGGCTGCGAGATACAGCCTGGTTGAAATCCGGATCATCTGTGGATATTTAACTATATATAGGAGAAAATTCGTGAGATATACTAAAAAGCGAGGCTTTGTGCAGCCGTAACTCGCCTCGGGTCTCATCCAGGAGCAAGACGCCGGCTTTGTCGGCTTTCAGCAGGCGAGCGAGGTCTTGGATTGAATATTTCAGGATTTCATCCAGGGTGGCAGAAGAACCAGACAGGCTGGCAATCCGGCGCAGTGTTTCTGCCCTTTGCGCTCTGCGTTCTGATTGTTGTATCAGATCGGCGTTTTCCACCATAGGTCCAGCCTGTCCGGCAATGATGGAAATCAGGCGCAGGTCGTCTGGATCAAAAGCGGAACCGTCGCGCTTATCGCCGACCAGCAGGTACCCCAACATCCGTCCACCGGAGGTGAGGGGCGCAAGCACTGTCTGGCGCATGCCAGCCGCGATGGCAAGTTTGTCCAAGCCAAAAGCCTGTATCCGAGGGTCAGTCACTGATGGAGAAGCGACGATTGTCTCCTGAGATCGAAATACCTCATCTGCCGGGCTATCCGCTTCAATGATGGTGTGGGTCCACTCGATGACGTCCGCATGCAGACCAGTAAAGGGGAGCTGACCTTGCAAGGTGCGCCGATTCTCGTCGTATATCAGGAACCCAAGGAATTCAACATCCAACAAAGGCAAGATGCTTTCGACCAGATGGGAGAATAAGTTGTTAGAGACGCCGCTTGTGCTGACACCCCGCGTCAGTTGCGCCAATCCGACCAGCTCTTTAACCCGTTGTTGCTCCTCTTTGTAGAGCAGGGCATTCTTCAATGCCGCGGCTGCCTGACCTGAGAGAATCTGTAGAATTTCGATGTCTCTGGTTGTGTAAGCGTCTTTGGAGTATGACCCCAGCTCCAGTGTGCCGATGAGTTCCCCGCCCGTCGCCAGCGGGGCTCCAACCCGGGAGCGAATCGCATAGGGTCTGTTGTTTGTCCCGTAATTTTCGGTAGGCTTGGCGCGGGCGTCATTCTCTATTAACGGCTTCTGCTGTAAAATCAGTTGCTGGGTGTAGGGACGGTTGCTGAGGATAATCTCGCCATGTTTTTCGAGCTGGCGTTCCTCGCCGGGATAGCCGGTGAGATGATATACGGTGAGTAGCTGGCTCTCCTGATTCAGCAGGGTGATTTCGGAAGAGTCGGAGGCGATTACTCTCTCTATGCTTTCCAGGGCGGCTTTGATGGTCTGCTCCGGGTCCAGGGAGGCAGCCATCGCTCGCCCGAGGTCGTTGAGCAGGGTGACTGTCTGACTGGAAATATTGCCTCCCTCTTTTCCGGTATCACCCAGGCGCAGATCGAGAAATGTTTGAACCGGTTCGAAAGTAATGATAAATGCGCCTGTTTGTCCGTAAGGAATCGGGTTAGAAACAGCTCGGACAGGTTTGTTTTCGAGGTAGAGTTCCGCCTCAGCGGGGGAGCCGCACAGTTTATAAAAGGTGTCCCTTGGACGAATCTTTCTTCCTAACCTTTCCAAAGACGGGGTTTCTTCCCATGCGTTCAACAGCTCCCTGGCGCGCTGGTTAAGGTATGCCACCCGACCCCCGGTCTGCACAATCAGAATGCCCTCTGTTTGTTGGCTTTCCGCTTCATCTGGCGGGATTTCGGTTGCAACCTCCAGGTTTGGTTCGGCGCGATAGATCGCCCGCAACATGTATAGCACCAGTACGGTTGCGGTAGCCCCGAACATCAGGAGGATAAAAACCAGGGTGGAAGGATCTGGCTGAAGCATCCTGAACCAATCGAGATACTGAGCGGTTATTCCACGGCAGTACTATCCCTCAGATCGCCTGGCTTCTGCCGCAAGTTCGGTGATTTCGCGGATATCGGCGAACTCGAATTGACTCGGCGACACAACCCCTACAGACAGGCTCATTAATGGGGTTTTGACCTGCTGAGCTGATTCGTTTATCGTGACGATATAACCCCGCTCGCGGTCAATGAAACTATAATGCGCCAGCACTTCCTCGGCAAACCTTGATTTAACCGCCTGGCGAATTTGGGGCGCGTTTTCTTCGGCGGTAACGATAATGAAACTATCCCCGCCTGGATGACCGATGAAGTCATTCGGTGTGCCATACAAATCAACCACTTCGCCCAGCAACATGGCGGTGAAGCGCAGCAGGTCATCACCTGCCACAAATCCATAAACATCTTTGAAGGTCTCAAAGTGGTTGATGCGTAAATCCATGAAAGCCCAACCCTTCTGGCGAATAATGCGCCGCAATTGATCTTCAATCAGCCTGCCAGATGGCAAACCCGAGCGGGGGTCGGTCAGGCTTTGTTGCTCCGCACGGGTGATCGCCCGCTGGACGCGCAGCTTCAGTTCTTCGATATCGAAGGGTTTGGTAATGTAATCATCTGCCCCCAGCTCCAACCCCTGTAACTTATCGCTGCGCTCATCTTTTTGGGTTAAGAAAATGATGGGGACATGGCTGGTGCGGGTGTTGGTGCGGAGTATGCGGCAGACCTCAAAGCCATCAATATCTGGCAGCATAATGTCAAGCACAATCAGATTAGGCAGATGTTGCCGGGTCTTTTCCAACGCGTCATTGCCACGGGGGGCAATTTCCACATCGAAGTTATGTCCGCTGAAATAAATTTTCAACATGTTGGAGATGTCAAAGTCGTCTTCGACGATCAATAGCCTGGGTTTACTCATGTCAACCTTCCTCGGTGTGTTGATGATTGCCTGTGTCCGGTAATCTCATCCCAGCCATATCTGAAGAGATGCTGAGTGGAAATTTATGATGCTCACCAGGATTCAACCCTCAGTTCCTCCAATCTTGGGTAGAGGCGCGGGTGCAGGCTGGCGAATGAAAGGCGGTGGTGATCGCTATCCTCATAACGAACATCGTGGTTGATCACTCGACGGTCAGAAGAAGCGAAGAGGACAACGTCCGACTCGATTGTGCGAGCAGGGAAGATAATCATGCCAGTACCCAGCCGGCAGTTATGTCCCACGCAGCCGCCAAGCACCGGGCGATTTGAAAAATTAAGTTGACCATTGCCATCGCGGGCGCGGATTGGGGCGGGAAGAAGGTTAAAATCTGTAAAGGTTGTGCCCGCGCCGATGAAGGTGTTGCGTCCTACCACACACATTTGCAAGCAGGTGTTCTGGGCGACCATGCTGTTTTCCATCAAGGTGGTCATAAACAGCGAAGCGCGAAATGGGAGAAAACTCCCATCGCCAACGACCGATAGCATAAGCTGGCAGTCTTGCGAGATGTTGACGTTATCGCCGATGATGCAATTTTCAATCACTGCGCCGGCATTGATGGTGACATTATCGCCGATGGTTGTTGGACCGTGGATGACGGCATGCGGGTCAATGACGCAATTGCGACCGATTTTGACCAGTTCAGAGCACTCCAGGACCTGTTTCCCTTCATACATCGCCTTAAAGAGCACCTTGAGTTTGTAAAACGGATCTTTGCTCAATTTGGTCTCGAAACGCGCGCCTCGGGTGAATAAGCCAAAGACGATATCGGCGATAAAGATATGCACCCATGAGTCGATGGCGATCAGGCTGCGTTGCGGCACCTGGAAAGTCAGATCCCCTTGTTCATACGCCATATAGGTCGGCACGTGATAGTAACCGGCTTCGATGGTCTGCAGGTCAACCACCACCGGCTCAGCCGCCATGGGATCGATCTCTGAGTGGATACCGTGAGGGAAATACCACAGCTCTGCCAGGTATAGGTCGCCTTCAGGGGTGTAAGAGGTGGAGAGAGGCAAGGCATGCTCGCGGAAGGCGGGTTCGTTGGCAGAGAAGGCAGCCTGGCAGGGTTGACGGCGGATTTTTGTTTCAGCCAGAAAGGCTTCTATGTATGCCGTATCGAAATATAAATTGTCTCGGTAGACCAGACATTCTTCATCTATCTTCGGCAAAGGCGAGCCATAAGGAAGCTCAAGCTCGCGATGGGTATGCGGCGCCAATACATCCCTTTGCGCCAACCAGAGGGGTTTGTTTTGCAGACGAAGATCACGGGCGCGCTCATTAAAAGGATAGATGTGTCGGGGGTCTTGTAAGATAATTTTCAACATAGGCACTGATAAATTTATCCCTCCAATTTGGGTAGAACACCATTACCATACCCATCTTCTCTGCTCACCTCAATCGTACTCAATCCAGGGGAGTCTTATCTATGCGGAAGGTGCAGGTCTCATCTCCCCTGGCGATGCATAAAATCTCCTCCACTTTGAAAAATTTTCCTTTGCACACCCACAAAAGGGCTTCCTGCAACGCCCCCACGAGTAGATAGCAGGTTGGACTCTCAGCCTGGCGTTGCCAGCAAATGGGGCAGCGATCAACATGCCAAAAAAGGTGCTCTTCCTGTTCCTCCACCCAAACCCGCTGATCGGAATACTTGTTGAACAGGTCCGCAAACAGGCATGCACCCTGGTAAATCTTAGCCGGCAGGGGCAAGAGGCGAAATTCGACTTCCGCTGGAGACCCGCTGGAGACGAATTTATGCAGCCCATATTTGAAACAGGCTCTTCCGGTGCGCAAGGCTAGCCCTTGGGCGCCGCGTTTGCCGTAAATCTCTTCCAGGGCGATGTGGATCTGGCTGATATCCTTGAAGCCAAAACCCTGATCCAGATTATTCGGCGGATAGTTGTCAATCAGATGGGACTGTTCGGATTGAGTCAGCACTGCCCTCATGCCATCTGTACCCAATATCTCCTCCATCCCCCTTAAGAATATCTGTCCCAGTATGTTTGGATAGTAATACAGGGCTAATTGGGGCATGGAGTTGCCTCTCCCTCTATAAATTGATGTAATGTCTGCATAAATCGTTGTGGCTCATCCAGCATAATGAAATGTCCGGCGTTCAGGAACCATTCTATTTTGGCGTGAGGAATACCCTCTTGCATGGGTTTCCACTGATAAGGATTGACAATGATGTCTTTTTTACCGTACATACCCAAAGCCGGGATTTTAATTTGAGGCAGGCGTGGGCGAAGGTCGGTGTTTCGTAACGAGGCGATGCTGAGCAAGAAAGACTCCAGCGAGACGCGTGACAAATCCCGATCCATCATCTCTGGCCAGCGTTTGTCTTTGGTGTAGAAGGGCGCCAGGATGCGGTAGCTGAGTTGAAAAGCCCAGATGTTGCTGTAAGTCAGCCAGGCGATTGGTCTGCGCCCGAAAAGTTTTAAGAGTAGAGAGAGGGATGAACCAACGATGGGGGAGCCGATGACTACAACTTTTTGTACGCGCTCTGGGTGGTCAATCGCCACAGCCAGGCTCACGGTTCCGCCCATGCTGTGACCAACCAAAGGAGCCTGGACGATGCCCAGTTGCTCCATGAACTGATTGACCATACTGACATAAACCGGGATGGAGTAGTTCTCTATTTTTTTTCCAGATTCGCCAAACCCCCAAAAATCCAGGGCGTATGTCCTGAAATACTGCCCTAAATAAGCCATTGTCTCTTGCCAGAGACCCCAGGAACCCAGCCACCCATGCAGCAAAATAACCGGGCGCCCCCTGCCGTATACCTCATAATGAACAATCCCTTGATCGGTAGTAATTGATGACACTGTTTATCTTGGTTAACACTTATGCCTCGCCCGCATCCATCTCGGCTAATATGCTGTAAAGCAACTCTAACAAGACAGCCTTGACGCTTTCCTTGTCTGTCGCCACACACGGCAAGAGTTTCACGTTCGGATCAAGCCGCAAAGCGATACGCATATCCTCCAGGTCCCACGCATCATCCTTGTCTTGTTTGTTCGCCGTGACAACATATGGTGTGGGAGCGTAGGCGCGAAAGGTTTCTAAGATGCTGCGCGCTTCCCGAAATGTCTCCGGTCTGGTGCTGTCAATCATCACCACGAACCCCAGCATGCCTTCCGAGAGTATTTCACACATGAAGTCGAAACGCTTTTGACCAGGCGTCCCGAACAGGTATAGCACCAGGTCGTTATCCACGGTGATCCGCCCGAAATCCATGGCTACCGTGGTGGTCTCTTTGACCCGTTCCGCTTCTGTGGAAATTTTGCGTTCTGTGGAAACGACGTCAATTTCGCTCACAGAACGGATGAACTCGGTCTTGCCTGCATTGAAAGGTCCTGTGATAACCATTTTAACTGTTTGCATAGTCAGATACCCTTACACTTGTGAAAGATATTGGGTCGAAGTCTGCATAAACCTGTTAGGTTTCATAGCGAGCGGATGCGGCTGATGATGCGATTGATCAGTGATTTTTGCTCCTGCAGCGCTCCCTTCTGCGCCACCTGTTGGGTGGGAGGTTTGATATAACGCACCCCTTCAGGGCGGACGATTTCTACCAACCCAGCCTGGAGAAGGCTATAAGCGATGCGCCGGATTTGAAGCTCATTCAAATTGGTGGCTTTAGCAATCTGGCGCATTGAATTTTTGGGGTTGATGTAAGACACAACCCGCCATTCTTCCACGCTCAAATTGAGGTTGCGCAGGTTTGCTCCGGGTCGGTCGGTGAATTTTAATGCCATGTCCAGGCTGGGGATTTCATCCTGGAGCTGCTCCCATTCTCGCATCTGCCGTGAGCCCTCGATGATCAGATTCTCGAGATTAACGCGCACGGTAATCTTGTCGCTGGGGGGCAACACATCGCTCTCGAAACGGAAGCCGCCTTCCATCCAGGTGAATAACCTGGTGACGATATTGACGATGTGGTTTTGAATACTGGCGAGGATATCCTGTTGGCTGACGTAATTGGCGTTAATCAGGAGCAACCCCAATTCTTTATCACCCATATTCCCGGCGCGTTCCTTGATGACTTTATATTGGGCTGAGGTGATTTTCTTTGCCTGATATAGGACCGTTGCCAGGCTGTTGTCCTGGTCTTTGACCTGAGCATAAGCCAGCTTGCCCTCGCGGAAGGCGAGCTTGATGGTCTCGTCTGGACCATCTACAATCAACGTGCCGGTCTTCTGCGCCAGGTTGATTAAATTCAATAGTTGGGTGATGGTAAAATCACGCAGGTTGCCCTTTAACGCCATAGCCGCCTCGTTATCATTAATGGAAGACAGATTTTATCGCTCGAGTTGTTATTAATCGTCATTTTTAGCCTGAAACCCCAGTCCTTGACACCATATCTGCATGAGTTTATAATCCAGGTCGCGAAATTCCTCGGTAGCTCAATTGGCAGAGCGGGCGGCTGTTAACCGCTAGGTTCCAGGTTCGAGTCC
>JBBIPD010000068.1:232-11371 GCA_037443025.1 Chloroflexota bacterium | reverse complement strand
CGTGACTGACCGTCTCGCTGATTTCCTGCAATCTTTGGCGCAGCATATCCAGGGATTGGTCTTTTTTCCCCGCTTTGGCATGTTCGTCCGCCTGTTGGATGATACTCTGGGTGCTGGGGGAGATGGCATAATTGCACAGGGTGAGAGACGGTTGCAACGCCTCCGCCAGTTCCTGAGCCGCTTGCATCCCGCCGGGGCTGAGGGAGGGGGGCTGATTATCAGGGGTGTTGACTCTGAAAGGAAATTGGGCTGCAGCCTCGAGGTTAAAGACAAGTCCAGGGGGTGAATTGCACGGATTTTGATAAGGAACCTGGCTGGTATGGGGAGTAGCGCTGGTTGGGGCAGCGGAGCAAGCGACCAAGAACAGAGGGAGAGCAAGGAACAACCCGAGAATCTTGCTGTTCATATGAACCTCCTGGGAAAAAGGTTGCGGTTGGTTCCTTATCTGTAATTATTATAGCCAATATTCCCCTATTGAAACCGCCAGATTGGAAGATGTCTGCATTTTAACGAACAGGGAGAAGGGACTGGCGCCCATTTGGGCTTGCTTTTCCTGGATTAATTCTATACAATCAACTTAACATGCTGTTCACCGCCGAAACGATGCGTATTCTCCTGGCTGCCTGCATTGTGGGCATGGCGTTGTTGGCGTTGCTCTCCATGCGTCGTCGCAACCTGACCCCGACAGAGATCATCGGCTGGGGACTGTTGATTGTCTTTCTCCCCTTGTTAGGACCCTTCCTGGTGATCGTGCTCAAACCAGGGTTAAAACGCCGCCGTTCGCTGCGCCGCTATCCTTTCCTTGGGCGCAAGCTCTGAGACTATCTTTCTATCAGGCGCCCTTTTTACTCCATTCAGGAAAATTCTCCCATGCAAACTGTCAGACGCCTATACCTGTATGCAGTCGCCTTTGTCAGCCTGGAGACCGTCTTGTGGGGTTTGATTGGGCTGGCGCGCTCCTTCTTTAACCGCGGTGCCGGCATTGGCAATATCAATCAACTGGCGCAGGCGCTCTCGTTGATTCTGGTTGGGATGCCGGTCTTGTTGCTGCACTGGGGGTTGGCGCAGCGCCAGGCGCGGCGCGAGCCGGGAGAGCGCTCGGCGCTCTTGCGGGCAGTCTTCCTGTATGGGGTGCTGGCTGCCACCCTAGTGCCGGTTGCCAATAACACCCTGTCGCTCCTCGACCGATTACTGGCGATGCTCTTTGGCATCGAACCGACCCTGGCGCCGCTGGGGGGGATGCAGAGTTTGAGCGACAACCTGATTGCCATCGTCTTGAACGCTCTGGCGTTGGGTTACTTCTATTTCGCGCTGGTCGCCGATTGGAAAGCTGGTCCGTTGGGGGATGATTTCCCGGGGGTGCGCCGTCTGTATCGCTATCTGGCTTTGCTCTACTGGCTGGCGCTGGGGGGCATTGGGGCGCAGCGTATCATCGAGTATCTGTTGCGCCTGCTCTCCCCCGAAGCAAGACCCAATCTGGCTTTGCTCTCCAGCGGCTTGGCGCTGCTGCTGGTGGGCGTTCCCTCATGGATACTCACCGGCTGGATCATCTCTCGCTCGCTGGACGAGGTGGATGAGCGTCAATCCCTGCTGCGCTGGGCGTTCCTGACGGGATTGGTGTTGATGAGCGCGGTGCCTGGGCTGTTTATGGGGCTGGCATTGCTGCAGATATTGCTGGAAGAGGTCTTGGGGCAAGGTTCGCCGCCAGCCGATTTGATTGATCAAATCGCCAATGTCTTTTCGAATGGGGTTGTCTTCGGGGTTATCTGGGTCTATTACCACCGATTGCTGGGCGATGAAAAGTTTTATGTTTCAAGGCTGGATCAGCCGCAGGCAAAACGTTTTCTGCTGTTGCAGCGGATTCGCGCCTACCTGATGACCCTTTTTGGGCTGGCTGCGACCGTGCTGGGGTTGCAGGTGATTCTGGATGGATTGTTGAACCTGGCGCTTCCGGGCGGGATGGAATGGGGGTTGGCGCTGCGCGAGCAAATCTCCTTTGGAATGGCAGCTTTGATGATTGGGCTGCCGGTGTGGATTTTGAACTGGCGTCCGTTGGCGCGTGAGGCGGCTGTCGAAGGCGAGGCGGGTGATGAGGCGCGCCGCTCGGTGGTGCGCCGTGCATATCTTTACCTGGCGTTGTTTGCCGGCGTGATGGGGGTGATGTTCTCCACCGGGGCGTTGATTTACCAGCTTCTGCGCTCTTTGCTGGGCGAATCCGAGCCGGGACTGCTCCTTCGGGCGCTGGCGCAGCTCAAGACCATGCTGGTTTTCGCGGCATTGTTAGCTTATCATGGCTGGGTGCTGCGCCAGGATAACCGTTTGATTGAACGTTTGCTGGCGCGCCGCCGCGCCCAGTTCCCGGTGCTCGTGCTGGCGCCACCTGAGGAGGGATTTGCTGAGACATTGGTAGCTGCTCTGCAGCGGGAAGCGCCGGGGATGCCGGTGGCGGTGCATCCCATCGAAGCTGGTGCGCCCGATGAGACTTTCTCCGCGGCGGAGGCGGTGATATTGCCATCCAACCTGCTGATCAAGCCCTCGGAAGCCCTGCGCCTGTGGTTGAGTTCATTTTCCGGTAAACGCCTGGTGATTCCGGTGTCTTCGCCCGATTGGCGTTGGGTGGAGGGCGGAAAAGCGTTGCCGGGGCAGGCGCGCCGCGCCGCTCGATTGGCGCGACGCCTGGCGGAGGGCGAGGAGTGAATCAATTCTCGTCAGTCTGCCCCGCGAGCTGAATGTAAGTTCCGTTTTTATCCCCCAATAAGCCGGTGATCAGGTGATAGATGGCGTATAGTTCCAGGGCAAAGGGCAGATAACCGCCATAACCCAATAAGGGCATTTCGAAAACATGCCAGAAATCTCCCCAGGGGACGGTGTACACCCACCTGGGATACGCCAGAGAGTTCCACATCTCCCAAAAGAAGGCGGTCAGCAGCACGCCCAACCACAAGGCGATCACCGGACGCCAGTCGCCATTCTGGGTATTGCTCCCCAGGTTGCGGTTGCCCAACCAGATATTGATTGGCTCGGTAATAAAGTAGATAGATATCCACAAAAAGGGGAAGAAGACTTTGGGCAACGCCAGCATCGCCGCCAGCATCACCGTTCCGCTGATAAAGAAAATGAGAGCAGTCTGGCGGTTTGGTCGCACCACCGGACCGCGCCGTAGGCGCTGGACAAAGGCGAAGCTGGAGACCAGCTCGGCGCTGCCGAAGACGGCGGGGATTACCGTGGTAAAGCTCAGCGTTGCCCAGAGCGCGTAAGCCAGGGGGTGGAAAAGCTCGGCGCCCTGATAATGCCAGTTATCCAGGCGCGCGTTGAATAATTCAAACAACCACCATACCGGCGCTGAAACCAGGAACAGCCCCAGATATTTGCGGCGGCTGCGGGTGAGCAGGGAGGTGCCGCGCCGCAGGAAAACCAGACCATCCACCGTCAGGCAGTAGCCCAGCCAGAGAGGGAAGAATATCCAGTGGGTGCGCACACCTGGCAGGCTCCAGTTCAGCGTCCAGAACACAGCAATCAGAGCAATCCCCAGCCAGCCGTGTCCCGGGAAAACTCGTGCGCTCAATCGGGTAGCAGTTCGTTCACTCATCCCAATTCGTTGCGAATCAATGGTTTGGATTAAGCTTTGGGGAGTTGATACAGTTCCACCAGCACCCCATTGGCGCTTTTAGGATGGATAAACGCATACTGGCGTCCATCGCCGCTCAGGCGAGGCTCTTCATTGATGAGCTGAATGCCCTTGCTCTTGAGTTGCGCCAGCATGCCGGCGATGTCATCCACCTCCAGACAGACATGGTGCATGCCGGGTCCTCTCTTTTCCAGGTACTTCGCCAGACCCGAATCGCCGGTGATGGGTTTCACCAGTTCTATCTCGCTGCCTCCGGTGGGCAGGAAAGCAATTTGCGCCATCTCAGCGGGGATGTCCTGGATGCCGTGCAACTCCAATCCCAGGGCGTCTCGCCAGAATTCCAGGGTCTTCTCCATATCGTCCACAACGATGGCAATGTGATCAATGCGGGTGACTTTGGGCATCATGACTCCGTGTAAAGTTCTAAAGGAATGAGGGCGGCTGGTACTCGCCCCAGGTATGGCGCAGCACCTGGCAGATTTCACCCAGAGTGATGTGGTTCTCGACGCACTCGATGAAAAGCGGGATGAGATTTTCGTCGCTGCTTGCTGCGCTCTCCAGGCGGCTGAGCAAGGCGCTGACTTTCTCTGGGTCTCGCCGGGCGCGCAGCCTCGCCAGGCGAGCGCGTTGCTCGGCTTCGATTGCCGGGTCAACCTTTAGTCGCTCCAACTCGATTTTCTCCTCCACCTGGAAGGCGTTGACTCCCACCACAATTTGCTCGCCGCGCTCGACCGCTTGCTGATACTCATAAGAGGCGTTTTGAATCTCGCCCTGGACAAAGCCGTTTTGGATGGCTGCCAGCGCCCCGCCCATGGCGTCAATTTTCGCAATATAGGCGTTTGCCCGACGCTCAATCTCGTCGGTCAGGTGTTCGATGAGGTATGAGCCTGCCAGGGGGTCGATGCTGTCGGCGACGCCGGATTCATACGCGATGATCTGCTGCGTGCGCAATGCCACGCGCACCGCTTTCTCGGTAGGCAACCAGAGCGCCTCGTCCATGCTGTTGGTGTGGAGCGACTGGGTGCCGCCCAGCACCGCCGCCAATGCCTGCAGCGCCACCCGCACCACGTTGTTCTCCGGCTGTTGAGCGGTAAGGGTGGAGCCGCCGGTCTGGGTATGGAAGCGCAGCATCCACGAGCGTGGGTCCTGGGCGCCGAAACGATGGCGCATGATCTTCGCCCACATGCGGCGGGCGGCGCGGAATTTGGCAATCTCTTCCAGGAAGTTGTTGTGGGCGTTGAAGAAGAACGAGAGCTGGCTGGCAAAGCTATCTACATCCAGCCCGGCGTCCACCGCTGCCTGAACATAGGCGATGGCGTTCGCCAGGGTGAACGCCACCTCCTGCACCGCGGTCGAACCCGCCTCGCGGATATGGTAGCCAGAAATACTGATGGTGTTCCAATGCGGCGCCTCGCTCTGGCAGTAGCGAAAGACATCGGTGATCAGGCGCATGGAGGGCTGCGGTGGGAAGATATACGTGCCGCGGGCGATGTATTCTTTTAAGATATCGTTCTGGATGGTGCCGCGCAACTGGCGCGTCTCCACTCCCTGGCGCTTTGCCACGGCGATGTACATCGCCAGCAGGATGGAGGCGGGGGCGTTGATGGTCATCGAGGTTGAAACCTTGCCCAGCGGGATTTCTCTAAAGAGAGTTTCCATATCCTCCAGAGAGGAAATCGAAACGCCTACCTTGCCGACCTCGCCCTGGGCGAGGGGGTCGTCGGCGTCGTAGCCAATCTGGGTGGGTAGGTCGAAAGCCACCGAGAGACCGGTCTGCCCCTGCTCCAGCAGGTAGCGATAGCGGCGGTTGGACTCCTCGGCGGTGGCGTAACCGGCATACTGGCGCATGGTCCACAGCCTGCCTCGGTACATGGTGGGTTGCACGCCGCGGGTGAAGGGATACTCGCCGGGAAAGCCAAGCTGCTCCATGTAATCCGGGTCGGGGTCTGGTGGGGTGAGTAGCCTGGGAAGGCTAACGCCGGATGAGGTGAAAAATTCTGCTTTGCGCTCTGGGGTGCGCCTCAAGGCGGGGTTCAGGGTTTCTTCTTCCCAGCGTTTTTGCTCAGATTCAAGCGACATGGTTTGCCTCGAGAATTTACTTTAGGTGGGTTATTTCTGGGTAGTATACCCTAACTATGGGTCGAGAATAGAGGGTAGCCGATACTGAAGTTACGGGTCACTGGCGGAGAAAGAGCAGGATCAGCGCCACTGCCAGACCCGCCAGCGATATCCAAATCAGAACGACGACCACCGCTCCAGCGCGGCTGACAGGATTTTTCTCCAACATGATCTCCTGCGCCTTTACCCGGCACTCCGCCATAACCTCCGGCGGGATCATTTTCAAAGCCAGGAAAACTCCCAGGGGAATCAACACCAGGTCGTCCAGGTATCCCAAAACAGGGATGGGGTCCGGTATCAGGTCAATCGGGCTGAAGGCGTAAGCCACCACACAGGCGGCAAAGATGCGGGCGTAAAGCGGCAGGCGCGGGTCGCGATACGCCAGGTAGATGGCGTAGACCTCGGTTTTAAGTTCTCTGGCGCGCTGTTTCCATGTTTCAAGGAAATGAGGCATGATCAATCTCCATTTGCGTAGATTATGAAATTATATTGGCTTTATGGCAGGCTTTCGTGATAAGATATTTAGCGGTTATCCCAAGATCGGACATTGTTGATGAAAATACTTACTGTTGATATCGGCACCGGTACGCAAGATATTTTTCTGTATGACTCCCGCCTCGATTTGGAGAATGGTTTCAAACTGGTGGTGCCCTCCCCGACCATGATGGTGCATCGCCGCATCAAAGAAGCCACCCGTCGCCGCCAGGCGGTGCTCCTGACCGGCGTGATCATGGGCGGTGGTCCCAGTCAGTGGGCAGCAGAGGATCATGTGCGCGCCGGTTTGGCGGTGTACGCTACCCCAGAGGCGGCGCGCTCCTTTAACGACGACCTGGATGCAGTGCGCCAGATGGGCATCCAGATCGTGAGCGAAGACGAGGCTGACCGCCTGCCGCTCGAGGTGCAGCGGATTGAGCTGCGCGACTTTGATTTCCACGCCATTGTCCGCGCCCTGGGCGAGTTCGGCGTATCTCTGGATGACCTGTCCGCCGTGGCGGTGGCGGTCTTCGACCACGGCGACTCCCCGCCCGATTACTCCGACCGCCAGTTCCGCTTCGACTATCTGGATGAGCGCATCCGGGCTGAGAACCGCTTGAGCGCTTTCGCTTACCCCGCCACTCAGGTGCCGCCGATCATGACCCGTCTGCAGGCGGTGGTGAAATCGGCGGATGGAGTGGACCTCCCTCTGGTGGTGATGGACACCGCTCCCGCCGCCGTGTTGGGGGCGACTTTCGACCCGCGCCTGGCGGCAAGAGAGCGCAAACTGATTGCCAATGTGGGCAATTTTCACACCCTGGCTTTTCGCCTGGGTCCGGCTGGCATCGAGGGCGTCTTTGAGCATCATACCGGTCTGCTCAACCTGCCCAGGCTGGATGCCCTGCTGCGCGCCCTGGCGGATGGCAGCATTAAACACGCCGATGTGTTCGGCGACCACGGTCACGGGGCTTTGATATATCACGGCGACCCCTTACCCCTGGGCGAGGGCGAGTTCGATGTGGCGGTCACCGGTCCGCGGCGCAATCTGATGCGCGCCTCTTCCTTGCGCCCCTATTTTGCCGTGCCTTTTGGGGATATGATGATCGCCGGTTGCTTCGGCTTGCTGGCAGCCACAGCAGACGTGATGCCCGAACTGGCTGAGCCGATCCGGGCTTCACTGGCAGGTGCCGGGGGCAGCGGCACCCCGCCCTGGGAGGTTTAATCCAGGTGAATGCGCCGCAAAGCAACCGCTTCCTGTCCCTTTTAGAGTCATCCCCCGTGCCTCTGCTCAGCGATGGCGCTATGGGCACCATGCTCAACGCCCGCGGGGTGAGCTTTAACCACTGCCTGGACGCTCTCAATCTGGAGCAGCCTGCTCTGGTGGCTGGGATTCACCGCGAGTATATCGAGGCGGGTGCGCAAATCGTCCAGACCAACACCTTTGGCGCCAATCGCTACAAATTGGCTGCACATGGGCTGGAAGGGCAAGTTGCCGAGATCAACCGCGCCGGGGTGGAGCTTATTCGGCAAGCGGAGCTGGCTGCTTTCAAAGAGGTGCTGGTCGCCGGAGATGTCGGTCCTTTGGGGGTGCGCCTGGCGCCTTTTGGACGCGTCCAGCCGGAAGACGCCCGCCAGGCTTTTGCCGAGCAGATCAAAGCCCTGGCAGAAGCGGGCGCCGACTTGTTGATTCTCGAGACTTTCAGCGACCTGCACGAAATCCAGGAAGCCATCACCGCCGCTCGCCAGGTGTGTGACCTGCCAATAGTCGCCTCGATGACCTTTACCCGCGACGATCTCACTCTTTTGGGGGAATCGCCTGCCAAAGTCGCCCGTGAGTTGTGGGATAGCGGCGTGGAGGTGATCGGAGTGAATTGTTCGGGCGGTCCGGCGCAAATCTGGCGAATCTTGCGCCAGATGCGGCAGGCTGTCCCTTTCGAGCGCTTCAATCGCAAGCCGCGCTTTTCTGCCATGCCCAACGCTGGTTTTCCGGAGCAGGTCGGCGGGCGCATCATGTATCCCGCCAACCCGGAATACTTCGGCGAGTACGCCCTGGCGTTTTGTGAGGCAGGCGCCAATCTGGTCGGCGGCTGCTGTGGTACCACCCCCCAGCACATCGCCGCCATGCGCCGCGCTCTGGATGGCGCCGGCACTGGCTGCGCCCCCAACCCAGCCGAGCTGGCGTTGCCCGTAGAGGGCGACGAGCGCCCGGCGGATCCAGGGCAGGTCTCGCCTCTGGCGCAGAAATTGGCGCAAGGACGGTTTGTCATCTCAGTAGAGATGGACCCGCCCCGCGGTCTCTCGGCGCATAAGTTGCTGGCTGGCGCCAGTCTCCTGGCTGAGGCGGGGGCAGATGTGATCAATGTCGCCGATAGCCCGATGGCGCGGATGCGGATGAGCCCCTGGGCGGTTTGCGAACTGCTTCAACGCACTCTCGGCGTAGACACCACCCTGCATTTTCCCACCCGCGGTCGCAATCTGCTGCGCGTCCAGGGCGACCTGCTTGCCGCCCACGCCCTGGGCATCCGCAATGTCTTCGTGGTCATGGGCGATCCCACCGCCATTGGCGATTACCCCGAGGCGATGGACAATTACGACCTGGTGCCTTCGGGTTTGGTCAGGCTTATCAAGCACAATTTTAACGCCGGGGTGGACCACGCCGGGGTGGAGATTGGTCAGCCAACCTCGTTCTTTGTCGGTTGCGCGGTGAATCTGACGCCTCAAGAAACCGAGCGGGAGATCAAGAACCTCCAGCGCAAGATCGCCGCCGGCGCCGATTTTCTGCTGACCCAGCCGGTATATGAGCCGGCATTGGCGGAGTCTTTCCTGCAGCGCTACGCTGAAAGATATGGAAGGTTAGAGCAGCCGATTCTGGTAGGGGTGCTGCCGCTCTATAGCGCCCGCCACGCCTCGTTCCTGCACAACGAAGTTCCGGGGGTTAACATCCCGGAAGAAATCCAAAAGCGAATGCTGGGAGCGGGGGAGGCTGCACCGAAGGTGGGTGTGCAGATTGCCCTGGAGTTAATTGAGCAGATGAGAGCCTGGGCAGCGGGGATTTACCTGATGCCCCAATTCGGTCGCTACGATTTAGCGGCTGAAATCATCGAAGGGGTGCGTGGTTTGCCCGCTTAATGAGGTATAAAGCCAGGGGATGTCCGGCGGTAAAAGTCGCCTGTACATCCCCTGGGCGATTAAATCGCGGGTGGAATAGGCTCTTCAGGCGTGGTCGGCGAGGCGGGCGGCTGCGGCTTCTTGCGCAGGGTGAAAACGCCCACCAGGATGGGGATGATCACAAAGACAACCCCCAGGCAGATCATACCGATGCCGGTGCCCAGGGCTGTCTGAGGGTCGTTGCTGCCAAAGATGTCAATTTCTGCCCCGGGCACCTGGCTGGCAAAGGCAGTGATCGCTCCCGCGAAAACGCAGATTAGCCCCGAGCAGCCGCAGAGCAGGGCTGTGACGATGGTGGCAATGATGCCGGCGGTTCGATTTTCCATGGTGTTTTCTCCTCCTGGTGAGATGAATGATGCAGGCTGTAGGTCGGTTGCCTGCGCCGGTTAATGATAGTTCACCCTCTCAGCTTTGCGCCTAAATCCTGTTCAAGCTGGCGGACGATGCGCTGGCGGATTTTTGCCGCTTCGGCGTCGGTCAGAGTACGGTCAGGCGCCTGATAGGTCAGGCTGTACGCCAGGCTCTTTTTCCCGGCGCCGATTTGATCGCCGCGATAGACATCGAACAGACGCAGGTCGGCAAGCATTGCGCCCCCGCCAGCGCGGATTGCGCTTTCAACCTTCTCGGCGGGCAAATCCTCATCCACGATAACAGCCAGGTCTTCTAATACGGGCGGGAAGGCAGGCACTGGGATGAGATCGAACCGTTCAGGAATGGATTGGAGTATTGCCTCGAGTTCGAAATCACCCGCTAGGAGCGGGGTGGGAGGCAGTTCGTAGTTTATCCGCACCTGAGGGTGAAGCTCGCCGATGAATCCAAGCTGGCGCTCGCCCGCCATCACCCGGGCGCACTTGCCGGGGTGGAAGCTGGGGTGCCGGGCAGGTTGATAGCGGACGTCTGTAATTTTCATCCCCTCCAGCATTTCGTTAATCACGCCTTTCAGGTCATAGAAATCCATCGAGTCGGTGTCGCCTGGTTGCCAGCCGGGGAGGTGGCGCGGACCGGTCAGGACAAGCGCCAGGCGTTGTTGCTCTTCGGGCAAATCACCATTCTCCGAGGCGAAGAATACCGGGCTGATTTCGAAGATGGCGATTCGCTGACGGATGCGGGCGTTGCGCTCGACCACTTCCAGCAGACTTGAGAGGAGATTTTGGCGCAGGACATTGCGGTCGCTCACGATGGGGTTGGCGATGACCACGTAGGGTTTGTCGTTGGCGGGTGAGCCGGGCGCCAGGCAGCGGGCTTCGCGCTCGGGCGAGGTCATGCGGTAGGTGATCACCTCTTGCAACCCCAGATTCACCAGCAGGTCTCGCAACGCCTCCTCCTTCTCCAAAGGTGGGTTGCCCAATTGGACGGGGAGTTCGTCGGCGATGCGCGTCTCCGGGATGCGGTCGTACCCGTATACGCGCGCCACCTCTTCCATCAGGTCTGCCACGCCGGTAATCCCCACGCCGATATCCAGGCGATGGTCGGGGGTGGTGGCGCGCACTTTCTGCCCCTCCACATCGACCTTGAATTCGAGTCGGCGCAGGATGCTGGCGATTTCTTCCGCGTTGAGTTGGATGCCCAGCCAGCGTTCCACATCACCGGTGGTGATTTCCACGCGGGGGTCTTGCGGCGGCAAGGGATAGTTATCCACCAACCCCTTGCATACCACCCCACCCGCCCACTGGCGCATCAATTCCAGGCAGCGACGCACGCCGCGCTCCGCCTGCGCCGGGTGGACGCCGCGGGAGAAGCGGTAAGCCGCT
>JBBIPD010000068.1:0-212 GCA_037443025.1 Chloroflexota bacterium | reverse complement strand
ATGGTCTTGCGGATGTTGATGTAATTCCAGGCGGCGCCCTCCAGCAGCACATTGCGTGTATTGGGGCTCACCTCCGATTCCAGTCCGCCCATCACCCCGGCAATCGAGAGCGACCCGGCGGTGTCGCATACCAACACCGTGAAATCCTCCAGGCGGCGCTCCACCCCATCCAGGGTGGTCAACCTTTCCCCAGGCTGGGCAGTGCGGGTGAT
>JBBIPD010000067.1:0-11385 GCA_037443025.1 Chloroflexota bacterium | reverse complement strand
CCGAGGCTGGCGAGGGTTCTAAGGAGCATCTGCTGTTTGGAATCCACGAGGACGATCATGGACGAGAAGGGGGTGACGATGCCGTATTCGGTCGCCAGGCTGTGGAGATAGTCGAGAGTCTCCAGGTCGGTGATATTTCCCTTATTCCGCTGCATCTCCGCCAGGATGAGGCGGCGGGCGGCGATGGCGGCAAAGCCGTCCATGAGGTCGGGCGCGGGGATGTCCTGCGCCTGGACGGTGGGCAAGACCATCCAGTAGTAACCGTCCACCAGGTCGCTGTACAGGTCGGCGTTGCGGGATTTGGCGTCGAGGTAGATTGCCAGGCGGTCGAGGACGGCGTTGATGTCTCCGCCGATGCCCCCGCCGGAAGCCTGAATCGCTTCGAGGGTGGGGTCGTCGTAGCCGAGGGGCAGGCTCTCGCCGAGATGCACCATCCACAGAGGGGCGTCGGGGACGGAGATGGAGACATCGCTTGCGCCCAACTCGTAGGCGGTCTCATCGGTGAGGACCAGGATGGCGTCGTACTGACGCTCGCCGCGCAACGCCTCGTATTGGGCGACCAGCTCGGCGGGGTTCTGACCGCCAAAGTAAAAGATGTTGGGGATGTCCAGCTCGGCGAAGGGGATGACCGACGGGTCTTCGCCGCGGAACTGGGAGGCGGTGAGATAGACATCCACCACGGCGTCCGGGCTGAGGCTGGCTTTGAGCCCTTCCAGAGCGGCGGCGGTTTCGGCGGCGTGGGCAGCCATGCTGCGCGAGCGGTCGAGGACCAGGGCGAGGCGCAGGTTTTGGGGCAGGGCGGGGACCTTCGCCTGACCGGCGGGCTGGGCGATGACGGTGAATCCGCCAGGCAAATCAAGGCGGTGGGTGCGGGGAGAAACCGGCTCGGAGGCGGGGATGGAGGCGGGCAGCCAGTCGTCATCGGGCACATCCAGAGGCTGACCGTTGAGACTGCGCCGGGTGTTCGCGTCCCAATAGACGTTGCGCTTGTACGCCAGGCGGGGCAAATCCCAGCGGTTGAGGTTCGCCAGCTCGCGCCAGGAGAGCCAGAGGTAGAGCCGGGGGGCGTCGGAGACCAGGTTGCGGTTGCTGCCTTCGTCGTAGGTGAAGGTCAGCCCGGGGACGGGGAAGACGCGCAGGCGGTACTGGCGTGGACCAATCTGTTCGAGCAGGGCGGGGTCGCGCATCTGGCGGGTCTCCTCGCGATAGACCGCCTGCGCCGCGCCGCGTGGTGCGACCTGAAAGGCGAAGGCGTTCTCTTTTTCGGGGAGGTTGCCCAGCCAGAGACCGGTGAGGACGGCGGATTCGGGGAGGTTGAAGTAGTAGATGACCTCCTGCAAATCGCCGGTCTGGTTCTGGTAGATTTCCTGCAGCTCGAAATCCGCCCAGTCGCCATGCGGCTGGAAGCTGAGCGCCTGAGAGACGAGGTGAACTTCGCGGTCGTCAACCGCCTGGCGGGCGGCGAGCGCCTGGTCGCCGGACCAGGTGGAGCGGGCGGCGGCGACGATGGTCTGGCGTTCGGCGTCGTTGATGGGGACGTCGAAGAAGCGCTGATAGAGCTGAGCCGCTTGTTGAGATTCTTCGGCGAAGGCGCGGCTGTCCTGTCCGGTGAGGATATATTCCGGATTGACCGGATGGTAGAGCAGGGGGCTGGCGACGCGCTCGTACATCCGCTGGATGGGGAGAACGCGCTCGGAGGGCACCTTGAACACGCCCGAATAGATTTCGGTGATGTGGCGCACCCCGCCCTGAGCGCTGATGTAGCGGAAGGGGGCAAGGTACGCGTTGAGCAGCCCCAGGCGGATGGTCTCGGATTGTTTGAGGAGGTTTGCGGCTTCGGCGGTGGAATCGGGAGGGTCTTTGAGCAGGGCGAACGCCTTTATCTGCGGCTGGCGGTTGGCGGCGACGAACATCCACAGGCTGAGGAGGCAGGCGAATACAACCAGGAGGATAGGACGGGGAGCGCCCTGGCTTTTCACCTGGCTCGCCAGCGAGCGCCACCAGGCGCGCAGGCTGAGCAGGGGGACGGCGATAGGGGTGAATACCAGTAGGGTGCCGGTGTAGAGAGCCAGAATCATGCCCAGGATGGAGAAGGGCAGCATGATGGGGTTTTCACGCAAAACCTGGGACATCTCGCGAGCGATATCTTGCAGGTTGGGGATGAGATTGGCAAAGAAGCTTCGCATCAACTGCACCCCTACCACCCCAAGGGGGACGGCATAGAAGGCGATCCAGACCGCGGCGTAAAGGCTGGCAATCGCCATCAGGGTAAGCCCAACCAGGCGGAAGAGTTCGTAAGCCGGGCGGCGTTCGCCGGCGCGGCGATCGAGCAGCGTCCAGAACAGAGCCGCCATCCCCAGAAGGACGTAAATCAGGGTGACGCTGACGCCAAGCGACGCCTGACGGATGACGAAGAAGCGCACCACGAGAAGGAGCATCAGGGGACCTTCGATGACGTAACCCAGGGTGAAGAGCCGCCCCGGCTGGCGGCGCAGGATGGTCAGCCCAAGGATGACGCATATCACAGGAATCAGGACCAGCACCAGCCCGTAGAGCAGATATTCGACGGGGATGGCGCCGGTGCGGACAGCGGTGAAGGTTTCGGGGAGCATGACCGGGGCAAAGCCCAGCGCCATGAAGGCAAGGAAGATGAGGTTCCAGGACCAGAAGAGGAAGAATTGGAACCACTGCCAGCGGGTGTAATCGGTTTGGGGTGAGGTTGGGTTATTCATACGCACCTTCCGGGGTTGGGCGTCGGGTGAACTCGACGCCTGGGTTGTCGAAACCCGTTTCTACGGGTTGGGGGGTTGATCACCCGCTCGAGCGGGCTCAGGCGAGACGCCGGTTGAAACCGGCGGTAGCGTGGGGTCATTTATCGCGCCTCCAGTCCCGCCTGGACGGTGAGGCGAATCTGTTGGAACAGGTCGGGGAGGGCGGGGTGCCCCGGGTCAAGCGGCGCGTCGAAGAGGACGGTCACCAGCACCCAGGGTTGGGGTTGAGGGGTGAGGTCGTCCCAGATGCGGGCGGCGTAATCCTCGGTGAGGCGGTCGGCGGATTGGAGCCAGTAGGCGGCGGAGTAAAGCGGTTTATCGCCGGATATTCCGAGGGTGAGCCAGCGCAGGGGGAAATCGGGAGCGGCGAAAATGGGCTGGGATTGCTGGATTTGCAGCCCGTAGACGGTGAAGCAGCGCTCAGGGCGATGGTGGGCGCGCCAGGTGTCGCTGGCGACGAAGAGGATGGAGCCGCTCAACTGGCGATATTGAAAGCGCCAGCGGGCGGCGCGGACGCTGTCCCGCGGTTCGTTGCCATACAACCAGCCGTGTTCGGCGTCCGAAAGCTCCCAGGGTTGGGTTTGCAATTCGGGCGGGAAGGACCAGTCCGGAGCGGCGGCAGCCGCGGAAGATTGGGGTTTGGGAGCGTAAATCAGAGTCATGCTGAAGATGGCGGCGAGCAGAGCCGGGGCGAGCCAGGCGGGGCGCGGCGCCGGCGCAGCGGGGGCTTGAGATTCCTCCGGGTTGGATTGAGCGCCCACCCAGGCGAGCATGCGCCAGGCGATGGCGCAGGCGACGACGAAGCCGATGACTCCCAACGGCACATGCAGCATCTGCGCCAGCAAGCGCCATCCCGCCGCCTGACCGACCAGGACAAGGATAAACACCCGGGCGAGGTTGGCGCTGAGAAGCAGAAGGACAAAGGTCAAACCGGTCAGGAGCCAGCGGCGGTTGAGGGGGCGCGCCTCGATCCAGGTGGCGGCGATGAAGAACAGCCCGCCGGTCCACAGGCTTTTGACCCCGCTGCAGGGGTTATCCACCTGGGAGATGCCGTTTTCGAAGACGAGGATGGTGTCCACCCCCAAACTGGGGACGCCGAGATGCCCCAGCCCGGCGCTGACCAGGCGGGCGGTAGCGAGGCGGACGGGGTATCCGATGAAGGTGTCCATATGCTCGCCGAAGGGCAGGGCGCCCACCAGGAGCAGGGCTGCGGGCAAACCTCGCCGCCAGCGCTCAGGGTTCAGCCAAAGCCCGATGAGTCCATAGGTTGCGAGACCGAAGAGGGTGGCGGAAAGGGTGTTGATGTCCAGAAAGCGCTCGGCGAGCAAGAAGACGAGGGATGCGCCAAGGGCGAGGAGCAGAGCCGGCAGGTAAAGTTGGGGCGGCGCGAAGGGGCGGGGGCGGAAGCGCTGGCGGCGCATCTGATAGAGGATGACGGCGAAGACCAGGATGAGAACAATCTGGTTGAGGCGAAATTCCTGGCGGGTGAAGATGACGCCCAAATAGGGGTAGATGGGACGGTAGAGCCAAGCCCAGAGAAGCAGGATGAGGGCGTTGGCGAGGAGGAAGAGGAGGGGTCTACGGGAGGAGAGCATCTATTTGTTGAGTTTCAATTCGAGTTGTGTGCGGCGTTAGTTATTCTCCAGAAGGTAGGTTGGGTTTCGCAGCGCGCCGTTTGCGGCATTAGTTTTTCTCCATAAGGTAGGTTGGGTTGAGCCTGCGAAACCCAACCTACGGGATTTATCCCGCCGGGTTATGTCCCGCCGGGTTTTGCTCCGCCCACTGGGCAGACTTTAGCTGGCGAGCCAAAAAAACCGGGTAGAGCATGATGACCAGGATGGCGCCTCCCCACCCCAGCATTTGGGGGACATACACCCCGTCTCTGGGCAGCCAGTAGGCGATGACGCCGATTTCAATCAGCAGGATGCAGGCGAGTATCCCCGCCACCAGCGCTCGCGTGCGGCTCTCCGCCCTGGCAAGGCGCTGGTAGAGAAAGGCGGCGGCGATCATCACCACGGTGAAGATCAGCATGAAAACCAGGGTGTACAGGCGGTTTATCTCGTCGAAAGTCATGAAAATCAACAGGGGCATACAGCCGAACATGAGGTAGGTGGCGAGGCTCAAGTCCTGGCGCAGGTTGGAGAAGAAGAGGAAGCGAGGGGAGGCGCTCTTCGAGTGCGCTGCGCTGCGCTCACGGAGCAGGGAGAGCAGGAAGCCCAGGGCGCAGGCGAGGATGAAGGGAATCCAGGCGCGCCAGCCCCAGAGCTGTCTGTCCAGGTTCACCAGGCGAGAGCCGGGGGTGGAGGCGTTCATCAGGTACAGGCTCCACACCAGCAAGCCGCCGATGTAGGGGTAGCTCCAGTGCGGAAAGCCCAACGCCCAACCTGCCGCCTAGCCGATGGCGGGGATGAGCAAGAAGATGATGATGCGCCAGTCAACCGGTGGCAACCGGACAGCATCGAACCGGTCGAGGGGCAGCTCTTGCAGCATTATTCCCACGCCCGCCAGCAGGAAGTACAGGCAGGCAAGCAGGGACGCCCACCAGGGCTCGGTGGGGGTGGCGATTTGATCAGCGGAGTTTTGCATAGTTTCCCTTCCTGTCGTTTAACCAGAAGGTAGGTTGGGTTTCGCGATGGGTGGTGAGCGGGGTTGACGATTCTCCGAAAGGTAGGTTGGGTTGTGCCTGCGAAACCCAACCTACGGAGGTTGACCGGGAGAGGGGTATGGGCTAGTTCTTTGAGTGCTTGGTTGAGGGAGGCTGTTGGGTTTCGCGATGGGCGGTGAGCGGGGTTGACGATACCCCGAAGGGTAGGTTGGGTTGAGCCTGCGAAACCCAACCTACGGAGGGCGGCGGCGATAAAGAAAATGAATGGCACGGTTCAGGTCCTCACAGGTTCCAATGTCCCCACAGTCAGACGGAAAGCGCGCATCAAGAGGTTGCCATACCCCCTGGAGAGGAGGCGGCGGGCAGGACGCTCCGCGCTTCTCCCTGCCGGGTAAGCCAGCGCGGCAGAAGCAGGGCAAGCACCATCCAGCCCCAGGCAAGCAGGACGCGCTGGCTGGAGGCGTCCAACGCCAGGCGGGGCAGACTCAAGCCCTGGTCCAGGGCGAAGAGCGCCATTGCCAGGGTAATGGCGGCGCACAGGGCAAGTATCCGCCGCCGGTTGATGGGGCTGCGCAGGTAGAACCACGCCCCGCCCAACAGGCACAGCAGACTGGCGACGCTGTAGGCTTGCGTGTGGCGGTAAGCATTGAACAAAAGGAGCAGGACGAAGACCGACTCGCCATAGAGGATGTAGGAGAAGAGCGTCCAATCGTGGCGCACCCGCTGAAAGAAGGGCTGGATGCGGTTAAAGAGGGCGAGCAGGGCAACTACCAGGAGGGTGAGACAGAAGAGCATCAGCCAGAGCATGCCGTTCGAGACCACCCGCAGGAGGAGATAAGTGGAGCGGTCCCAGGGTCCGCTGGCGAAACTGGCAATGAGGGAGGGGCTGACCAGAGAGACGACCCATTGGAAGAGGTAGAGGTAACCGGCGATGACGACGACCATGCCCAGGTAGGGGAAGGACCAGAGCGGCGCGCCGCGCATACGACCGATGAGGAGCATGACGCCCAGGAAGAGGACGACGATGGTCAGGTTGGGGTCCCATGTGGGGCTCAGGGGTAGGCTGAAGAGCATTCCGGCGGGGAGGAGAAAGACGATGAACGCCAGAAGCAGTTCCAGGGGGGAGGTTTCATCTGAGAAGGGGATGGACTGCGCCTGGAGACGGGCGGAGCGATAGGCGCGCCCGTGGACTTCGAGCAAAACGGAGGGGAGGCTGAGCAACTCTTTCAGCCACAATCCCATCAGGGCGAGCGGGCTTTTGACGGCGGCTTCGGCGCACGCCTGGCTGAAGACCTCGTGCATCTCGGCGGCGAATTCGCGGCGGAAGCTTGCAGGGTAGAAGCCAAGCAGGAGGCGGTAGGCGTAGTGGTTAAGGCGTGAAGAGTCAACCGGTTTCATATGTTTTCCCCCTCAGGCGGGCGTGGGCGCTCCAGAACAGCCATGTGCCCAGGTAGAAGGTAAGCACCAGAAGGGAGCCATTCCAAAGGAGCGAAAGGGTGTAATCGGAGTTGTTCGGGTACAGGTTGGTGGGAACGAGCATGAAGGTCAGGATGTACGCCTGGATGGAGAGCGCCAGCAGATTGGCGATGACGACCAGGAAGAGGCTGAGCTTCCAGTTTTGGGCGATGACGGTGATGACGGCGATGCCCGCCGCCAGGCACCCCAGAAAGATGACGAACACCGATTCGGTGAGGCGCGAGATGTTATCCAATAAGAGGAGCGGACCCTGCACCAGCAAGACCAGACTCATGAGCAAAGCCTCCAGACGGGCGCGACGGAAGCGGAGGAAATAGACAATTCCAAGGAGGATAAAAGAGAGGACAATCATGCCCAGCCGGAAGAGTTCGTTTTCGGGGTCGAGCAGGAGGAGGAGTGAGGCGAGGATGAACGCGCCTATCAGGATGGCGTAACCGTTCCAGGCGGAAGCCCAGAGGGGGTTTCCGTGGGATGCGGCGTAAAGCGAAACGCCGAGAGAGGTTGCCAGGATGCCTGCCAGCATCATAAAGGCGAAGGTCTGGCGGGCGTTGGGCGAGAGGCGGTCGAAGTAATCCCAGCCGAGCAGGCTGATGGCGATGCTCAAAGCCAGCCAGAGGTGGGGGATGGCGGCGAGGATGGGCGCCCAGGGCACGGATGAGGTCCGCCTGGTTGTTGAAAGAGGGTTGATTTGCGTGTAGCCATTCATAGGGCAACCCTGCGGGAGAAGAGATGGTCAATGAGACGCCAGATGAGGAGGGGTCCCAGGTAGAGGGCAAAGGTGAGGGCGGCGTAGAGGGCAAAGGCGGTTAGCGCTTCGCCCAGGGTCTCGCCGTAGAAGCCGGGAATCTCGGTTTGGGTATAGGCGACGAAGATGAGCAGGATACCCGCCAGCAGGTTGGCGGCGATGGCGAGGACGACGCTCGGCGTCCACTCGTAATGGCGCAGGACAAAAACGGCGACCAGGGCTGCCAGCACGCCAGAGGTGAGCGCCAGGGCGGCTTCCCACCCGGCGGGGATAGATTCCAGCCCCATCTGCGAGGCGACCGGCAGCAGGAAGAGGGCGGTGAGCAGGGCGTGCAGGCGCGAGAAGCGGAAAAGGAACAGGTAGCCCAATACGATCAGCCCGAAAGCAACCAGGACGAAGTAGCCGTTGCCGCCATCCTGGTTTACGCCCGATAAACCGATGAGGACGACGACGGTCCAGGCGGCGAAGGGGTACCAGGAGGCGGTCCACAGCGGGAAGCGGCGAAAGACGGCGTAAATGGTCACCAGCACGCTGGTTGCCAATAAGAGGACAAAAATCGCCATATCCAGGTTGTTGGCGGCGCTGGCGAGCAGACCTGTGGAGGAGGTATCTTTCAGGGCGCTGAAGACCGCGCTGAGCGCGATGAGCAGGAAAGGCAGGGTGGCGAGAAACGCCTCCCGCCAGGGGGGTTGTTGAATATCGGTCATCAGCGGCAGGTTGTCGGAAGCGTTGGGTTGAGCGTGAGCTGAGGCGTTCAACGTTTTCCCCTTTCAAACGATCCCTGGGTGACTCTCAATCCCTGTCAGGTCTGGAAGCCGAAGCGAACTTGACCGGTGGATATTCACTCACGCGGCGCTCTTTAAACTGCGCATGCGAGCAACCCGCAACAATCCCTGTAAACGCTCCACTTCGGCTTCAAGGATGGCAGCGCCGAGGGAGGTCAGCATATAAGATTTGCGCACCCGACCATCGCCGTTTTTTTCCGGTTCTTCCACGCGGCGAATCCAGCCCTGGTCAAGCAGGCGTTTGAGAGCGGTGTAGAGGGTGCCGGTGCTGAGGCTGACGCGCTCACGGCTCAGGGCGCGCACGTCTTTCATGATGGCGTAGCCGTGACGGGGACCAGGCGCCAGGCTGAGCAGGATGAAGTAGGTGACCTCGGTGAGAGGTAGCTGGGATTGGATTTGTTCGCGTGCGTCCATTGCCCTCCTAAGAATAAGTCGCTCGGTGATATGTCGTTTGACTACATATTACAGGAGAAAAGAGGATGAGTCAAGGGGGATTAATGGACTATTTGCGCGGGGGTTTGGTTGAGGGGAATTATCTGCCACGAATTTCACGAATTTCACGAAGAAGTTGCTGGTGATGGGTTTTTTCACCACGGAGAGCAAAGAGGATAACGCAGGGTGCGCGGAGTTGGAGCAGAGACCGGGGCGATATTAATATAACTCTGCGTGCTCTGCGTCTCCGCGGTGAGATTTGGGTGTTGGGTTTCGCTGCGCTCAACCCAACCTACAGGCTGCGTCTCCGCGGTGAGATTTGGGTGTTGGGTTTCGCAAAGAGCAGCTTAACCCAAACCACGGGATATTGCCTACAGAAAATCCTCGCCCAGCCAGGCGGAGAAGGCGATTTCCTGGCTGCCGAGGAACTCGCCGGGGCTGTCGCCCTGGAGGGCGAAGCGATAAACTTCCAGGAGCAGGGTCATGTCGTTGATGGGGTCCACGATGTTCTTGCCCTGGGTATAGACGGTGGGCAGCAGGCGTAAGAGCAGGCGCTCCTGGTCGTTCTCATAGATGAAGGCAAAGCCGTTTTCCACGATTTCCGCGCTGATCAGGGTCATCCCCTGCAGACGCTGCAGGAGACGGTTGATTTTGGGGGCGAGGGCGGACAGGCTCAGGTAGGGCATCGCGGGTTGCGGGGAGAAATCAGACGAACAGCGCCAAAGACAAGACCTGTAAGCCAAAGAAGAGCAGCGCGGCAAGGGTGGCGATGACGGCACGGCGGAAGCGGGTCTCCTGACACTGACGGCGGCGGGCGCAGGCGTGCACCTCGGCGATGACGGCGGAGAGCAGGCTGTCGCGAGCGGCGATGCGAAACTCCGCCTCGAACTGCTCCAGGTCGGGGAGGGGAAGCGCCGCGCCGGATTGGAAATAATGCCTGAGGGGGATGGCGGGCAGTCCGACGCCGCGGCACCACAGGGCGGCGCGCAGGGCGAGCAGGAGCGCCGCGAGGAGGCAGAAAGCGCTCCCCAGGGCAAAGAGGAGAATCAGCAGGCGGAGCAGCCAGGACGAGGCAGGGACAAGCGGGGAGACAAGAAAATACACCCCCAAAGCAAGCGCCATCAGCAGGACATCCGCCAGGACAAGGCTGAGGGCGACCAGGCTGCGCAAAGCGCCCAGGCGGGTATGGCGCTCGAGCAGGAAGCGCGCCAGGTCCAGGCGACCCTCCATGCGTGCCTGAAAACCCGGGGTGGGGGGCGGCGAATCGGGCGTGCGCCAGAGGGGGCGCGCCTCGGGCGGGGAAGCCGGTACCGGGCGAGGGCGGGGGTTGATCGCCTCCCATTTGGGCGGGGTGGGGTTGGGTGCCATACGGATTGCCCCCTATTCCATGCTGAAAGAGTCGAACGCCACCTCAACGCTCTCCACCCAGGGACTGCCATCCTGGGCATCCAGGGGGGAGAAGTTGTAGCGGGCAGGGAAGGCGTTGCGGAAGGCAAGGCGCAGCACCGGTTCGTGGTTTTCGTTGAGCAGGTCTAACCTCACATCACGGCGGGCGTCGGAATCGCCGCGGGAAGCAGCCAGCCACCACTCGTAGAGCGCCAGAGAGCCGTTGAAACCACGCCGCAGGAGCAGATTGGAGAAATAGGGACGACCGGGGAGCTTGCGGGAAGCCTGAGTGGGGTCGCTGCCCTCGCGGTATTCGCTCACTTCGACGCCGATTTCGGGCAGAAGCACCTGCTCGAAGTCAAGCTCGTCCATCCCGCCGATTTGGAGGCGGAAGTGGGAATTGGGGTAAGGGTTATTGCGGAAAATTGCCATGGGGGTTTTCTCCTGAGGGGGTGGGTGATGGGGGAAGATGTCTTTGGATGAATGCGCCAATCTCGTCTATCGCCTGGCGGCTTTCAGGGATGAGGCTGGCAGCGAACTGCCAGACATGCTGCATCCCAGGGTAGATGCGGAGGGTCACCTCCACCCCCGCGGCTTGGGCGCGGCGGGCGAGTTCTGTCGAATCGGAGAGGAGGATTTCATCCGAGGCGACCTGGATGAGCAGAGGCGGCAAGCCGTGCAGGTCGGCATAGAGGGGAGAGGCGAGGGGCTGACAGGGGTCGGCGCCGGCGAGGTACACCGCGGCGCATTGGAGCAAATTTTGGGGGTTGAGAACGATGTCTGAGCGGAGGTTGGCGCGCCAGGATTCGCCCGCGCCGCTCAGGTCGGTCCAGGGGGAGAGGCAGACGCCCGCCGCAGGGAGGGGCAAACCTTCATCCCGCAAGTGGAGCAGCAGGGAGAGGACCAGACCGCCTCCGGCTGAATCGCCGACGAGGGCAATTTGGGACGGCGGGTGGGGCTGTTCCAGGAGCCAGGCATAGGCGGCAGCGGCATCCTCCAGGGCGGCGGGGAAGGGGTGTTCCGGCGCGAGGCGGTAATCAATGACGAGGCTCCGCGCCCGGGCAGCCAGGGCGAGGTTGGCGGCGATGGCGCGGTGGGTGTTGATAGAACCGGCGTTGAACGAGCCGCCGTGCAGGTAGAGGATGACCCGCTCGGTGAGGCTGGAGGGCGGGAAGACCCATTCGG
>JBBIPD010000066.1:1617-11475 GCA_037443025.1 Chloroflexota bacterium | reverse complement strand
AGGCTCGCCTGGAGGACCCAACCAAGCATTCGAAATTCCCTCTGCGGGATCTTAAGGACCGGAAGTTGTGGGGAGATTATATGAAGGCATACGAGGATGCGCTGAGCAAAACCAGCACCGATTGGGCGCCCTGGTATGTGGTGCCGTCTGACCGCAAATGGTTTCGCAACCTGGTCATCGCCAGCGTGATTGTGGACCGCCTGAAGAGCCTGAAGATGAGTTATCCCCCGCCGGAGGAGAACCTGGAAGGCGTGGTTATTGATTGAAGTAATTCACTTCTGAAGGGATTTTGAATCGCTCTCTGAGGATGGAGGTGACCGAGAGCGAGTCCTGGGGTTTGGAGATGTAATACCCCTGCCCGTATTCGCAGCCAAGCTCCAGAAGGCGGTCGAAGAGTTGTTCGGTTTCCACGCCCTCGGCGATGACGTCCACGTTCAGGCGCTGGGAGAGCATCAGAATCGCCTGGACGATCTTGGTGTTGTTATCGTCCTCTGTCATGCTGCGGATGAAGCTGCGGTGTATTTTGAGGGCGTTGATGTGGTATTTGGAGAGATAGTTCAGGGCTGATTAGCCGGTGCCGTAATCGTCTATTTGGAGTTGGACGCCCAATTCGCGGAGTTTATCGAAGAAACCGTCGGTCACCTCGCTTTTTTCGAGCAAGGTGCTCTCGGTGACTTCCAGCTTGAGGTCGCCTGGGTTGAGTCGGGTTTCATCCAACACCTTTTTAATGTACTCCACCAAATCGGGTTTACTGACATGCTTGCCGGAGATGTTGACGCTGAGGGTGAGATTGCGTGAGCCGGGCAGTCGCTGTTTCCAGTCCTGCAACTGCTGACAAGCCCGGCGCAGCACCCAGCGATCTATCATCACGATTAAATCGGTCTCTTCTGCCAGGGGGATGAATTCGGCGGGCGGGAGCAGCCCTCGGATTGGGTGATTCCAGCGCACCAATGCCTCAACCCCGATGATGGCGCGGGATTTCAGCGAAACGATCGGCTGGTAATGGACGACCAGTTCATCGTTGTGGATCGCCCGCCGCAAATCGTGCTCAAGTTCGGTGCGGTTGAGGATATTCTCACGCATGACAGGGGTGAAGATTTCATAGCGCCCTTTACCGGTCGCCTTGGCGTGGTACATGGCAATATCGGCGTCGCGCAGAACTTCTTCGGGGCGGGAATAGCCGATGGTGCTGAATACAATCCCGATGCTGGCGTTGATGTAGACAGCCCGCTGGTTGAAATAGAAAGGCGAGGCAAGCTCGCTCAATATCCATTGGGCGACCTGGACAGCGTTATTGACATCCTGAATATCGTCGAGAAGGATGACGAATTCATCCCCGCCAAAACGGGCGACGGTATCGGTGGAGCGCATCCTGCCTTCCAGTTTGCGCCCAACGGCGATAAGCAACTCATCCCCGATGCTATGACCCAGGCTGTCGTTGACATCTTTGAAGCGGTCGAGGTCGAGGAAAAGGACGGCGAACATGTAGCCCGGTTTGCGTTTTGCCCGCTCGACCGCCAGGCTGAGGTGATCCTTGAAGAGGGCGCGGTTGGGGAGACCGGTAAGCAAATCGTAAAAGGCGTCGTGAAGCAGTTTCTCCTCAGCGTACTTGCGATCGGTGATATCGGCTTGGGAGCCAGCCAGACGATACGCCACGCCGTTCTCGTCGCGCACCGTCAAGCCCCGGCACAGCATCCAGCGGTAACTGCCGTCCCTGTGGAGGATGCGATGCTCGTTTTCGAGCTGATCGGCGGTGCCTTCGATATGCGCTCGGAGGGCGATTTTGAGCTGCTCCAGGTCTTCGGGGTGAACCCGGTTGAACCATTCATCGAGGGAGGGCGCGATTTCTTCTTCTTTGTAGCCCAGCATCTGTTTCCAGCGCGGGGAGAAATAAATCCGGTTGGTTTTCAAATCCCAATCCCAGATGCCGTCGTTTGCGCCACGCACCGCCAGGGCGTACCGTTCTTCACTCTCGCGCAGGGCGATTTCGGCGCGCTTGCGCTCCATCAGCTCTTTTTGGGCTTTTTCGTAAAGGCTGGCGTTCTCAAGGGCGATGGCGGCGTAATCCGCCAGAGACATCAGCAGATTTTCGTCTTTTTCTTTAAAAGGGATTTCGCTGATGCGATTGACCAGTGACAGCACCCCCAGGGAAGCGCCGCGGGAGATGATCGGGACATGCAGTACGCTGTTCACCAGGTAACCGGTGCTGACTTTTATCCGTTGATTGTCTTTGTTGGAGATAAAAACCCGCTCGGGTTTGCCGGTGCTGAACACTTTGCCCACAAGCGAGTCCTCCACCGGCATACGGATGGTCTTGCTCTGTTCTTCGTCTATGTTCTTAACAGCCCGCAGGTAAAGTTGTCCGGATTCGTGGTCCAGGAGAGCCAAAAAGCCCTCTTCGGCGCGGGTGAGGAAGACGCCAGCCTCGACGATGCGCAGAAGGACCTCGTCCAGGTTGAGGGAAGAGGTGATGCTTCTCCCCACGCGGGAGAGGACGGTATGCATGGCAATTTGTTCCTTCAATTGAAGGGTGAGCAGTTCTTTCTCGCGCTTTAATCGCGAGCGGTTCAGAACACGGCGCAGAGCATCGGCGAGCTGATCGGCGTCAATCGGTTTGGGCAGGTAATCCTCAACGCCCAGGCGGAAGGCATCTGCGGCGATTTGCTCTGAACCTTCGGCGGTAATCAGGATGGTGGGGATAGTCAGCTCGTTTTCGTTCAGTTTGCGCAGTAAATCGAAACCAGACATGTCCGGCAGGTTCAGGTCGAGCAACATCAGCGCAATCGGATTGCGCTGGATGATGTCGTATGCCTCGCCTGCGGTATAGGCGATAAGGGTGTCGTAACCCAAATCGGGCAGGAGGAAGTTCGCACAGAAATCGGCTATCTCGTGGTTGTCGTCAACGACCAGGATTGTCTCTGCTTCCATATCCCTCTGCCAATATCTGAATCATAATTCCTATCGAATCCCAGAGAATGCTGTGATTGAAAATCACAGCACACCTGCTATCAAAAATACCCTTAAGTCAGTATATCCGATGACATTGGATATGACAACCTGCCAGGGATGGTTGTAGGCGTTTGTAAGGCGATTCTTACAAAGGTGATAGGATTAACCACGATGAGCCTCAATCCAACCAGGGATTGCAGGTTTAATGCCAGGATTTCACCCCCTCAGGTCATTTTGGCGATGAGGTTGTCGATGCGAGACGATGGTTGCCGGTTACGCCGTCGGCACGAAGCCCCCTATTTGCCTTCCGTATTCCTGCTCCAGCTCCTGGCGGAATTGCTGGGTGTAGAGGCGATAATAGTGACCGCGCAGGCGGAGGAGTTCGGCGTGGGTTCCCATCTCGGCGATGCGACCGGCTTCGATGACAACGATGCGGTCGGCGCGGCGGATGGTGGAGAGGCGGTGGGCGATGATGAAGCTGGTGCGCCCTTTCATCAGGTTTTCCATGCCCTTCTGGATAAGCGACTCGGTCAGGGTGTCCACCGAGCTGGTGGCTTCATCCATGATGAAAATCTCGGGTTGGGCAAGGACAGCCCGCGCCAGGCTGATGAGTTGTTTCTGACCGGTGGAGAGCAAGTTGCCGCCCTCGCCGACCGGTTCGTCATAACCCTTTTCGAAGGCGGCGATAAACTCATGCGCCCCAGCCACCCGCGCCGCTGCCTCGATTTCCTCGTCTGTCGCATCCAGCCTGCCGTAGCGGATGTTCTCGCGGATTGTGCCGGAGAAGAGGTGTGGGGTTTGGAGGACGATGCCTATCCGGGATTGAATCGCCTGGAGGGAGAATTGGGTATAGTCACGACCGTTGATGCGGATCACGCCGCGCACAGGTTCAAAAAACCGGCACAGCAGATTGACGATGGTGGTTTTTCCGCCGCCGGTAGGACCAACCAGGGCGATTGTCTCGCCGGGTTTGACTTTGAGGCTGAAATCTTCCAAAACCAGCTTGCCATCCTCGTAATTGAAATACACATGGTCGAACTCGATTTCGCCGCGCAGCGTGCCAAGATCGAACGCCTCAGGACGGTTGATGATTTCCGGGTTGGCGTCAATCAGGGAGAACATCCGCTCGCCCGAAGCGATGGCGTGCTGCATTTCGGCATATACCCGCGCCAGGTCCTGGATAGGCCACATCATGAAGGTGACGTAAGAGACGAAAGCCATAATCCCCCCAACGGTCATTGCGCCGTATTGGGCTTGCAGACCGCCGTACCAGACGATCGCCCCGAGCGCCAGAGCGCTCACCATTTGCACCGTGGGCAAGAAAAGGGCTGACAACCAGGCGGCGCGGTAGCTGGCGCGGTACATTGCGCCTGTGAGTTGATCGAACTCTGCCATGTTGGCGTCTTCGCGACCGAGGGCTTTAACCACCCGCACCCCGCTGATGTTCTCGTTATACGCTCCGGTGATTTTCGAGTTGAATTTGCGGGACTGGCGAAATTCCACCAAGATTTTCTTGCGGAATTGGACGGCGATGATGACGAGAATGGGGATGATGGCGATGACAATCAACGCCAGGCGCCAGTTAATCACCAGCATGAAGTAGGTTGCGGTGAGAAGGTTCATCAAACCCCAGGTGATATCCAGCAACCCCCAGGTCACCAGCTCTGCCACCCGGTCAGAGTCGGAAGTGACCCTCGCCATGATCCAACCGACCGGGGTGCGGTTATAAAACGAGAGGGAAAGCTCCTGGAGGTGGTTGAACATGGTCTGGCGCAGGTCGTAGCGGATGCGCTCGCCCAACACGCCTGCCAGGTAGATGAACGAAAACACAAAGAACGCCTGCACCAAAATCAATGAACCATAGCGCAGAATGATATTGACGAGATGCCCCAGATTGCCGGCGACGATGGCGTCGTCCACGATCTGTTTGCTCAAGTAGGTGAAATACGAATCCAGCGCCGAAGTCAGGGCGATGGTGATGAGAAAGCCAACCACCCACAAGCGGTATGGGCGGGTGAGGGACAGGATGCGTAAGACGGTCTTCCCGTTGAATTGCGTGCTAAATTCTTCTTCTTCGAAATATTCGTCGGACATTTTCTACTTATCTGGTGGGAGGTAGGCTCAATCCGCGCTGACGACGGCGTCGGCGAACTCAATCTCCCGCTGGAGTTCACTTTCGATGCGGGTCTGGATGTCGTAAATCTGGCGGTATGGACCATCCACTTTCAAGAGTTCGGCGTGCGTCCCGCGCTGGATGATTCTGCCCTTGTCCAAAACCAGGATGAGATTGGCGTTCATCAGGCTTTGGATGCGATGGGCGATGATGAAGCTGGTGCGTCCGAGCATCAGGCTGTTCAATGCGCTGCGGATGGCGGCTTCCGTTTCGGTGTCCACAGAGGAGGTCGCATCGTCTAAGATTAATATGCGCGGGTCGCGCAAAAGGGTGCGGGCAATCGCCACCCGTTGTTTTTGACCGCCGGAGAGCGTGACGCCTCTTTCGCCGAGCAGGGTGTTGTAACCTTCGGGAAAAGTCAGAATCACATCGTGGATTGCCGCGGCGCGGGCGGCGGCGAACACTTCTTCGTCGGAGACCTGACGACCGACTCCATAAACGATGTTCTCGCGGATAGTGCGAGAAAACAGGAAAGGTTCTTGTTCCACAATGCCAATTTGGCGGCGGAGAAAGTCGCGGGGGTAATCGGTCAGCTCGATGCCGTCGAGGGTAATTCTGCCAGAGGTGTAATCATAAAAGCGAGGGAGGAGATTGACCAGGCTGGTTTTGCCCGAACCGGTGGAGCCGAGGAGGGCGACGACATCCCCCGGCTGGCAGGAAAAAGTGATATCCTCCAGGATGGGGGTTTCGCTGGCGTAATGAAACCCGACATTTTCGAATTTAATTTCGCCGCGCACGCTCTGGCTGGGCAGGTATTTGCCCTCGCTGAGTGGCTCGCGAGCCTGGCGGATGATCGCCATCACCCGGTCGTAAGAGACCAAACCGGTGGAGGTCTGGACGATGAGACGACCCAGGTTGCGCATAGGCCAGATGAGCCAGACCACCAGACCGGCGTAAGCCAGATAGGTGCCCACGCTGATAGCGCCATTGATGGTCATCACCGCCGCCAGGGCGAAGCCGGCAAGCATTTGCGCCCCACACAGGATGTCCGAGAGAGGCCAAAAGGCGGAATGCATGATGAGCAGCCGTCTGCCTCGGCGGAATTTCTCCCAGTTGTCTTTCTCGAACTTGGCGATTTCGTAATCCTGGCGGGCAAATGCCTTAACCACACGCACACCGCTCAGGTTCTCCTGGAGGGTGGTTGATAGCACCGCGTCTTGTTCCTGGTACGCTTCATACGCTCGGGTGACTTTACGGAAAAACCAGATTGAAACCAGGACCACCAGGGGGACAACGATGATGGAAAAGAGCGCCAGACGAACGTTGAGCAACATTAGAGCGGTGAAATTGACCGCAAAGAGCAGGATTATCCGCCCAACGCCGATTGCCTGATCGGCGAAGAAACGGCGCAGCGCGTCCACATCCGAGGTCGAACGTTGGATCAGCTCTCCGGTTTGCATTTTGTCGAAATATGCGAAGGGGAGGCGTTGGATGTGGTCAAAGAGATAATTGCGTAAGCTGCGGGCGATGTTTTCCGCGGTGTAGGCAGCCATGCGACCGCTGAAATAGGTGAAGCTACCCTCAAATGTTGCCAGACCGATGAAACCGAGGGCAATCAGCGGCAAGAGGCGATTGGCGCCGGGTTGACCGATGACATGGTCGGCGAAATAGCGCAAAAGGATATATACGCCGGTTTTGGAAACAGCAGCGATTCCCAGGCTGAGGGCTGCGCCGAGGTAAATCAGACGATAACCGGTCATCAAGCGCCAGAGACCGATCAATCGGTTGGGGGAGATAGACTGTTTTAAGTCTGGCTGTTTGGGATTCACTGATACCTGTTTTTATTGAAAGATGATGGAGAGCGGGCGAGGTTCAACCGTTGTAACGGTTGAAATTCGGGAGAGAGTGATTCACCATCACGATTGCCTCGAAAACACAGGCGAGGGCGCAATGGGCGCAATTGGTGCAGCGGGAATAGTCAATATATGGCGGTTCACCGGGGTCAATCTGGAGCAAGGCTTGGGTTTTACATACCTTGCGCGCGGCGCAGGGCGCGCAAGCCTGGCAAATTTCCCAATTAATCTCCGGATGAAGCATCTTTACAGGTCTCCTGGCGAGGGATTGATAAATCATCCACCGCGAAAGGGTTATATTATACCCTCTGGGTTCGGTTATGGATTGACCCCGAATAAACTCAGAAAGGTATCACCGGGCGACGCGCCGCTGCGGCGACCGCCTCGTCGTTGCGAAAGTTCATGCAAATCACGCCTTGCACCGCGCCGTCTTTGGTGGGCACCTCGCCAAGCTGGAAGCGGATGATCTTGCCCAGGCGGGAGAGGATAAATGCGTCGTCTGAACCATCTATATTGATCGCCGCGACCAGGTGGCTGGTCGCCATGGCATTTTTACCACCCGACCCCGGAGCCTTGTTGGGGCTGAAGGTGGACATGCTGCGAACGCTGCCGCGTCCATCGGCGCCGAGGAGGAAGACCTCGCTATTGGGATAGACCGGGGCGACCGCAACCGCGCTGTCATCCGGGGCGAGGCGAATCCCCTGGCAGCCTTGGGGAGGGACCAGCTTCTCCGCAAAGCGGATGGCGCGTCCCTGGCGGGTGGCGATGAACAATTCCCCATCCCCAGGCGACCAGCAGGCGGCAGCCAGGGGTCCAAACGACTTGATATCGTACAGGGATAGACCCGGTTTCATGTATTCGCCAAAGATGTGATGGCGCAGGGAGCGCAACATCCCCGATTTGCTGAGCAAGACCAGATAACCCTGCGCCAGGGCGGGCTGGATGGAAACCAGGGTCTCATCCTGCCCCAGATTGAAGCGAGAGACGATGGATTCGCCGCGACCGCGGATGGGCGTCTCTGGGATGCTGCTCACCGGCAGGCGAAACGCCCTGGCGTAGCTGGTCAGCAGGAGCGCCGTCTGGGTGTCCTCTGCCAGAGATAAGATGGCTGGTGGATCGTTGGCAGGAGAGTCCAGGTCGAACACACCCATCCCGCCCCGACGCTGACGGGCGTAGAAATGAACCGGGGTGCGTTTTGCGATGCCTGAGGCGGTGGCGGTGATGACGTTCAGCGGACCGGGCGGTTCAACCGGAACCGGCTCAGCGGCGCCAGAAGCGGCGGCGGAGGATTTCTCCTGCGAGAGGCGCTCAATCTCGCTCTCCAGGGCTTCGATATAGGCGCGAATGGCGGGATCAACGCCGGATAGGTCGGGACGGTTTAGTTCTGATGAGGGCATTGGGATAGTTTAGCATATTCTTCACGCCATCGGGGGAATTTGCACTCCTGTGGCGATGAGAAAGTAGAGCAGAATGAGTTTAAGGGAATTGTTGAGGATGTGGATGGTGATGGGCGCCCAGAGCGAACGGCTCCGCTCGTAAAACCAAGCCAGGATCATGCCCATCACAAACGTTGCTCCGGCGACGCTGATATCGCCGTGCAACGCCCCAAAGATGATGGAGGAGAGCAGAATAGCCGCCCAGGCAGGGACGTGTTGGCGCATCCAGGCGTATAGAACGCCGCGGAAGAAAGCTTCTTCGGCAATGGGAATGATGACCCCGCCCAATAAGACCATTCCGATCGCTCCAAGCCAGTTGAATTGCTCGGGGATGAGGAAATCGAGCTGAGGGTTTTCCAGGGGAAGTCCGAGCAGCATCTGGATTGCCAGGGCGATGAGACCGACGATGGGGATAAGGAGCAGCGCAACCACGACTGCCCATCTGATCCAGCGTTCATTAATCGGGCGAAAGCCGACATCCTGCCAAAGGATGTGTTTGCGGCGCACACCCAGCAGGTATATACCGGTCAGCAGGGCTGCGCCTTCCAGCGCGGTCAAGCCCACGATGTAACCCAGGGGGAGGTTTGCCTGGGAGGAAGGGTTGGGTTGATAAACCAGGTTCAGCAACCAGGTGCCGAGGATGATGAACAAGACGCTGTAAAGGGTGATGAGGAGAATATCCAGCCATTTCCAGCGGGAGGAGGGGGTTGGTGCAGGTATTTCTGTGTCCGGATAGTCCAAGATATTCATGATGATGTATTATCCCACAAGCCGGGAAGATGGGGGAGGAGGGGATGAGGGGGTTATCTCTATCCAACCTGGCTGACCTAAATCACCCGTGATATCGATTCGAGCGGAGGTGAATAAGCGGATAATCTCGGCGTTGGTGAGCAGATGTTGGGTCACCCGGGAAGTGCGCAGGCGGGATGCGCCGCTGGCAAAAGACAGGGGGAGGAGAATCTGGTCGGCGAGGTATTGATCTATGACCGCATCGGTCGCAAGAAATTCAAGCAGGGCATCCACCGCTTCATCCGCCACACGCTCGGCGGGTTTTTGTCTCTCGCCAAGGGCGTAGTAGCAGGCTTGGGGATGTGTTTCTAAAGATGCGCCGGATTCCGGTTTGAAGCGGGCGAGGAGCAAAAGCAGGGTGCCTTTGCCAGGGGAAGGGAGCTGGATAATTTTGATGCGGGTGTTGGGACAAATGGGGGACAACCGGCGCAATGCCTGGCGTTTTTGGCGTTCAGCGATGCTCAGGTCCAGGTTGGCGACGGCGGAGATGCCCTTGATGGAGAGCAATTCGCGGCGTGATTCGAGGCGAAGCGGGAGGATTTGAGACGCGGGGCGAATGGATACGTCAATCCGACCGCCGCCCTGGGGATAGAACCCCGCCTGAGACAGCCTGAGTTGGGCGTCGAAACCCATCGCCTGCATAAACGGTAACCACTGGCGCTCCAGATAATGATAGCAGGGCGCCCAGGGGACATGCGTTCCGCCGCTGATGATCACC
>JBBIPD010000066.1:0-1607 GCA_037443025.1 Chloroflexota bacterium | reverse complement strand
TGAGTTTCCCCGGAGGGCTAAAGGAAAGAAAATGGTCTGAAGAACCAGGGAGGTGGAACCGGCAGTGCCAATCTCGAATTTGTATCTGCCCGGGCGGATATCGCCTGGTTGGAAGGTCAAGCTGGTCGAACCCAGGAAAGCGCCGTTGACTTCGGCATGGCTCACGGCGGAGGCGGCATCCACAGCTTTGAGATGCTGCGCCATCAGACCGGGTTTAGAGCGACGCGCCCGGATGTGTCTGATGTGAATGGGTGTTTTGGTGAGAATGGACAGGGTGAGGGCGCTGCGAAGCACCTGACCCCCACCTTCGCCCTGGGATCCGTCAATCTCGAGCATGAGCTGATTCTACCTGAAAAATAACGCCGCTTCAGCGTTTGTCAGCCAACGCCACTCGCCGGGGGCGAGGTTGCCCAGATGGATGGCGCCGATTGCGATGCGCACCAGGCGCAGGGTGGGAAAGCCTACGGCGGCGGTCAGGCGGCGCACCTGGTGTTTTTTACCCTCCTGGAGGGTGATTTTAAGCCAGGTGGTGGGATGATATGGGCGGACGGGTACCGGTCGGGGCGGGAGGTCTGGTTCGGGGATGATTTCCACCGCCACCGGTCTGGTCTGGATGGAAGGGAGCAACAGCCTTTCTTTGAGCGGCTGGATAGCCTCTGGGGTGGCTATCCCCTCCACCTGGGCTAAATAAACCTTGGGATGCTCAAAGCGGGGGTCTGTCAGGCGTTGGGTGAAGGCGCCGTCATCGCTGAGGATGAGCAACCCTTCACTGCGGTAGTCCAACCGTCCAGCCGGATATATCCCCGGAATGGGGATGAACTCTTTGAGCGTTCTGCGTCCGGTGGAATCGGTGAACTGGGAGAGGACTTCGTAGGGTTTATTGAACGCCAGATAACGGGGCATCGGCAACTCTCAAGGGACGACCGCCTTAGAATTGATATAATCCAATCATGTCCAACGCGGAAAGCTCAGAACCGAAGCGAAATCTGTTTCTCCTGGCTGGACTTGTGGGGTTAATTATAGTCTTGCTCTGCTCGATTTGCATCGCGGTTGGGGTCGCATTACGCGAGAACCTGGCGCCAAGGGGGGCGCTGACCCGCACGGCGCTGGTGATTCTGTTCGAGACCGCCCAGCCTGGGGAAAGCGCGACGATTGCAACGATGACACCCGCTCAAAGTGCGCCCACAGCGACTCAACCCATCCCAACAACTTCGCCCATCCTGACTCCGAGCGGCACCCCTTTCCCGTCGCCGACCTTTGCGCCTCCGATATGGGTGGAGCCGCCCCAAGGCGTGATTGTTTTCACCTGCGCCATTGACGGGGTGGAGCAGATTTGCGCCATGAATGCGGACGGGAGCAATCAAAAGCAACTCACCCAGGGGAGCGTTGCCTCTTTTCATCCAACCATCGCCCCGGCAGGAGATAAGATCGTGTTTGTCTCTTACCGGGATGGAAACTACAATCTTTTTGAGATGAACCTGGACGGGAGCGGGATGCAGCAGCTCACCGATAAGATGGGCAATCTGTCTGCGCCGGAGATATCCCCCAACAACAACCGGATTGTGTTCAGTGTGAGCAGCGCCAACCGGGATGAGTTGTGGCTGATG
>JBBIPD010000065.1:4938-11725 GCA_037443025.1 Chloroflexota bacterium | reverse complement strand
CCCCTGGGCTCGCACTCAGCTGTGCTCAGCCCCTTGCAACCCGGATGGCTCTTTAGGCAAAGCCGAGCTGTAGCCGGGCGGTGAAGAGGAAGCGATTTTCCAACCGGAATGGTCTCCAGACGGGGTTTTATATTTCGTCTCCGACCGCAGCGGCTGGTGGAATCTGTACCGCTGGGCAGGGGGAGAAATCGAACCTCTGCAGCCGATGGAGGCGGAATTTGGCATGCCGCAGTGGCAGTTCGGCATGAACACCTACAGCTTCGAGTCCGCCGAACGCATGGTATGCATCTACACCCACCTCAACCGCTGGTATCTGGCGACCATTGACCTGACGACCCGGCGCATGACCACGATTGACCTGCCCTACACCTATATCCAATCCCCTCATGCTTTGCCGGGTAAGACGCTCTTCATCGGGGGGTCGCCCGTCCATCCAGCCTCCATCATCCTGCTCGACCTGGAAACCGGGCAAAGCCAGGTACTGCGTCGCTCGAGCCAGGTTGATCTGCCCGCCAGCTACTTCTCGGTCCCACAGGTGATTGAATTTCCCACCGAAAACGGGCTTACCGCCTTTGCCAATTACTACCCTCCGGCTAATCCGGATTATCGCGCTCCGGCTGGCGAGTTGCCGCCATTGCTGGTGTTAAGTCATGGAGGTCCCACTTCAGCCGCGCCCACCCTGTTCAATCTCAATTTACAATTCTGGACCAGCCGGGGATTCGCCGTGGTGGATGTGAACTATGGCGGCAGCACCGGCTATGGGCGAGCCTACCGTGAGCGCCTGAACGGCAACTGGGGCGTGGTGGATGTGGATGATTGCGTCAATGCCGCCAGATTTCTGGCTGCGCAGGGCAAAGTGGATGGGGAGAGGCTGGCGATTCGCGGCGGCAGCGCCGGCGGCTACACCACCCTGTGCGCCCTCACCTTCAGCGACGTCTTCAAGGCGGGCGCCAGTTACTTCGGCATCGGCGACCTTGAGCCTTTCGTGGATGACACACACAAATTCGAATCGCGTTACAACGTCCGCCTGATTGGTCCATACCCGGAGGATAAAGAGGTGTACTACCAGCGCTCGCCAGTGCACTTTGTGGACCAAATCTCCTGCCCGATCATCCTGTTTCAGGGGCTGGAAGACAAGATCGTCCCGCCCATCCAATCGGAGATGATGTTCGAAGCTGTGCGCCTCAAGGGCATTCCCACCGCGTACCTGGCGTTCGAAGGCGAGCAGCACGGTTTCCGCAAAGCCGAGAACATCAAACGCACCCTGGACGCCGAGTTGTACTTCTACTCCCGCGTCTTTGGCTTTGAGCTGCCCGAGCCGGTCGAGCCGGTGAAAATCGAGAACCTGGATTAAGGGGTGTGGGTGGTGAGGCGGGCGAGTCAGGGCGCTGGAACACCCCGCGCGCCCTGCGCGCCCTCCGATGGTGGGACGACTTTAGACCCCACGCATCTCCCCAAGATGGGTGGGGTTTTCGCCAGGCTAAAACATCTCCTTACCCTCTGGCTCGCCGTCTAACCAAACAGGCTGGTGATACCGCCGAATAGCGATGCAATCAGGAAGTTGCCTATCAGGACAAGGATAAAGCCAATGACAATGGTGAAAAAGGCTTTCAGGTTATCCAGGTCCAAACCCTGGCGGACAGCGATGAAGCCAGCAGCCAGCGACCAAATCAGCCCAATCAGCCAGCCCACACAGGGGATGATGCTCAGAAACTGCGGGGCGTAGGCAAAGCCGAGCACGCGTAACATCTCAGCCACGGTCGCCGTTCCTTTGAAAAGGGTGGTGCCGACAATAAAGGTGACCACCGACCACATCGCCCAACCAATAAAGGTCCAAATCAGGGTAGAGATGAAGCTGCTGAAGAACGATCCACCCCCAATCGCTGCGCCGATACCGCTGCCCAGCGCCGCAATCAGGGCAACCACAGCCACAATGATGGCTGCCTGGGTTGTCGCCGCCGAGTCGTGCTCGATATCTTCAAACGTTTTTGAATCCAGTTTGAGAACCCCAACGATTCGTTCGAACATGTGCGCCTCCTGAAATATATTTGGTTTTCAAGCCAAATATTCAAACCCGCAAGCAGGGCATAGGTTACGCAGGAATTGCAAGCAATTTTCTACGCCTGGTCTATCCTGGCTTGATAAAGCTGAACAATACAAACAAGGGATGGGTTCGGTAGGCTACCTCGTCGAATACCTGCCCGATTTTCCAGGTCATCAGCCAGCCTTTCCGGCGATGCGCTGGCAGGAACATTGGCATATACTTCATACACATTGACCCACAATCTTTATCAAATCTCTGGAGGTATATCCAATGTCTTTTGATAACAATCCTTTGACCGCTCTCTCGGATTCGATGGTAGCCGCGGTGGAAAAAGCCGGGGCGGCGACGGTGATGGTCAACGCCCGGCGGCGCCTGCCTGCCAGCGGTGTGGCGTATGCGTCGGATTTGATCCTGACCGCCGACCATGTGGTGGAGCGGGATGAAGACATCCGCATTGGACTGCCGGATGGCAGCCTGGTTTCCGCCGTGCTGGCAGGTCGCGATTCGGGGAGCGATCTGGCATTACTGCGCCTGGAACGCCCTTTAGCCATACAGGCTCAGGCGGCTCCCCAACCCGCCCGCGTCGGTCAACTCGCCCTGGCGTTGGGCAGACCCACCCTGGAGGGCATTCAGGCAAGCCTGGGCATCGTCAGCGCCATCGGCGGACCGCTGCGCCTGGGGCGGGGCGGCTTGCTGGAACAGTACCTGCGCACCGACGCCATCCCCTACCCGGGTTTTTCCGGCGGACCGCTGGTGGACGCCGCCGGCATGGTGATTGGCATCAACACCTCTGGGCTGGCGCGGGGCGTCTCTCTGACCATTCCCGCCGGGTTAGCCTGGCAACTGGCAGGAGCGCTGGAGAAAGATGGGCGCATTCGGCGCGGCTTTCTGGGCGTGCGCAGTCAGCCGGTTGAAATAGCCCCTACCCAGCAGAGCGCCCTGGGGCGGCAGCAGGCGAGCGGTTTATTGCTGGTTGGTGTTGAAGCGGGCAGCCCGGCTGAGGCGGGAGGCTTGCTGGTGGGCGATATCATCGTTGCAATCGCCGGACAACCCGTCAGCGACCCAGACGAACTGGCTGCCAGCCTGGTGGGCTCGGTGGTGGGTCGGCTGACCCCGATTGAGGTGCTGCGCGGCGGCAAGCCGACCACGATTACGGTTACAATTGGAGAGCGGAGATCATGAAGCAAATGTTCTTTCCCGCAGCCCTGGACGAAGCAATGGCTGAGGTCATCCGACGGGTGCAGCGCAGTCTGGTGGCGGTTGAGAACGGTCGCCGCGGCGCAGGGGCTGGGGTAATCTGGCGATCGGGCGGGTATATCGTCACCAACCAGCATGTGATTGCTCACGGCAAACCCCTGGTGTCCCTGTGGGGCGAAGATAAACGCCCGGCTCGGATTATCGCCCAGACGCCGGATTTAGACCTAGCGCTCTTGCAGATTGAGGCGCCGGATGCTCCCCACGCTCTGATCGCCGACTCGCGCGGGATGCGCGTGGGACAGATTGTGTTCGCCATTGGTCATCCCTGGGGTCAGCGCGGCTATGTCACCGCCGGCGTGATCAGCAGCCTGGAGACGGCGCATACTCACAATGGGCATGGAACCATCCCGATTATCCGCTCGGACGTGCTCCTGGCGCCCGGCAACTCAGGCGGTCCGCTGGTCAACGCGGCGGGTGGGGTGTTGGGCATCAACACCATGATCATCGGCGGCGACCAGGGTGTGGCGATCCCCAGCCAGGTGGTAGAAGCATTTGTCAACGAGTCGCTTGGTGTGCAAGCTGGAGGTTATATTTGATTCGGGTATTGATCGTGGCGCCCGCCCCGGCTGTACGGGCTGGTTTGCGGGCGTTGCTGGTTGAAGACGCGCAGATTGAAATTGCAGGCGAGGCAGCCAGCCTGGATGAGGCTGGAGATATGCTGTCCGACCTTGGAGCGGGGATAGATGTGTGGGTAATCGTCGAAGCTGCTTTGAATCCCACCGAAGACGCTTCTCCTCGACCAGGCGATTTGTTTCGCAACGCGGCGTCCTCAACGGCTCTCCTGCTGGTCGAAGATAGACCAGACCTGATTCGCTTCTTACCGAGCATGACAAACCGCGCCTGGGGCGTCCTGCCCCTGGATAGTTCACCTGAGGCGTTACAGACAGCGGTGAGGGCGTTACATCAGGGGTTGCTGGTCGGCGCGCCCGAGTTGATGGAGCAAGTTTTAACAACACAAGCCCAGAATGGGGATATTCTGGAGCAACACGGCTTTGAAGCGCTGACCGAGCGCGAGTTGCAGGTATTGCAGTTGCTTGCTCAAGGGTTGGCGAACAAACAGATTGCCTTCCAACTGGGTATCAGCGAACATACCGTCAAGTTCCATATTTCAGGAATTTATTCCAAGCTCAGGGCGACCAGCCGCACCGAAGCGGTGCGCCTGGGCGTACGTCAAGGGCTGATTGTCCTTTAAACAACCCGTTTAAACATCGAGCTCCGCCTGACCAGCGGAGCTCGATGAGACACAGCGTTCACGGTTTAGTTTTTGCTGCTGGCAATCTCTTTGGTTTTCCCCTCGATCATCTGAGGAGCCTCGGCGCTGCGGACGGCAATCCGCTTGGGTTTGATCTCTTCGCTCTTGGGCAGGCGGAGGGTCAATACGCCTGCGTCATAGGTCGCCTCGATTGCATCGCCCTTGATGCCGCGCGGCAGAGTCAGGCTGCGGCAGAAGGAGCCATAACGGCGTTCGCGCAGGTGATAGCGAGCGTCTTCTTTCTCCTCTTCGTGGCGAGTTTCGCCCTTGATGGTCAGGGTATTCTCGGAATAGGTCACCTCTACATCTTCGGGTTTCACCCCAGGCAGGGAAGCTTTAACGATAAACTCTTCTGGTTTCTCCACCAGGTCCAGAGCGATGCCCCAGGTGACCGGTTCGGTCCAATCGGAGCTCTCGCCAAAGAAGTTCTCCAGGATTCGATCCATGCTCCTGCGCATGATCATCATGTCGCGAAACGGATCCCAACGGGTTAGTGAGTTCATATGCTACCTCCTCTTCACTGCGTGGTATTGATTACAGTCCGAAGATTAATAAATAAACATATATTGAGCATTTGAAAAATGTATGAAAAACATAAGAACATCCCCCAGGAGGTGAACTCAGGGGGATGTTCTCAATGGGTTATATGATGGTATCTGAGGATTGGCGTAATTTTAGTGTTGGTGGACGTGCCCGTGATCCAATTCTTCTCTGGTAGCCCAACGCAGGGAAACCACTTCCACAGCGAAGGACATTTCTTTGCCTGCCAGAGGGTGATTGAAGCTCAATCTGACGGTTTCATCTCCGACAGAGACGATATGCGCCTGAAGCTCCCCGCCCTCCTCGTCTCTCAGCACCAGTTCGATGCCTGGCTGAAGGGGAATATGAGGTGGAAATTCAGAGCGCGGAATCTCGGCATATGCATCCGGGTCCTCTTCACCGTACCCTTCTGACGGGGTGACGGTGAATTCCTTGCGGTCACCCACACCCAGCCCATACAGGTTACGCTCCAACCCGCTAATGACCTGTCCCTGACCCTGAATGAACTCAATTGGCTCGTGGTCATCGGTTGTGTCCACCACATCCCCATCCACTTTCACCGTGTAATTCAGGGTGACAATGACATCGTCTTCGATCTTGCTGGGTGGGTTTGTATTCATAATTTGACCTCCTTAAATATATTGACTGCGCTTTATCACCTGCGCCGTCGAGATTGTAACACAACCTGCCTGGGTTGCGCTTCTATCTCATCAGACACTCATGTTAACCGCTTTTCAGGCTCGAAGCTGGCAGGGTCTGATTGGAGGTAGATAGGCGTCATGGGGTGCACCGAGGCTCGACCCCCTCAGTCCGACCCAAACAGGTCCCGCTGGCGCGTTTTCCCCTTCACCGCAGGATAGCCGCGCATGAAATGGTCCTTCTCTCCAAACAAGACCTGCGCCCAACGCATTGGACCGCGGCGCAAAGAACCGCCGTCGAGCTGGCTGGCATGGCACCGGGATGCTTCATCTTTGGCTTGAATGACTTTGCGATAGTCTATCAAGACATGGGTTGGGAAATTCCCATCTTCGACCAATTCCGCCAGATTGATATCGCCGTTGCGTCCAAAGCGACGTGGATCCTTGCCTAACAGCGGGAGCAGCCAGACCGCCAGGCGCAGGAAGCCTTTGGGGATGATGTGAAAATAGAGCTTTTCGGGCTGGTAAGGAGGCAAATCGGAGAGGTACGTCGCATCGCCTGCCAGATGAAAAGCTCTGACTGTAGCCTGATGAATGGCAATATGATCGGGGTGTTTGTAACCACCAATCGGGTCAAAGGTAAGCACCACCTGGGGTTGTAACTTGCGAATGAAATGTACGATTTTGTCCGCCACTTCGTCCAGGGGAGCGGCAATCAACGCCTGTGGATGCTGATTATCCGGCGATCCGGGCATGCCCGAGTCACGATAATCCAAAAAATAAACGCCTGTCAACCCAAGCTTTTCGGCGGCGCAGCGCAGCTCAGCCTCGCGGCGCTCTGCAATAGAATTAAAGCCCCTCAAGTAGCCTGGGTCAACCTCTCCAGCTTCGCCGCGTGTGGCGCAAATCAAATATACAGCAGCCCCCTGTCTGGCATAGAGAGCCAGCGTCCCACCCATACCGAAGGATTCATCGTCGGGATGAGCCAGGACAGCCAGGATAGTACGACGGTTATTCTGCATCGGCTTTCTCACATCAATTCATCAGACTAATAGA
>JBBIPD010000065.1:0-4928 GCA_037443025.1 Chloroflexota bacterium | reverse complement strand
AAAAATATTAAATACAAGCTGCCCTTGGCCCTGACTGCCATTGCTGTTGGCGCGCCCCGCCAGGTTGCGGGGCGCGACGAGCCAGGCAGGATGTTCAATAGATTGGCAGGCTGGGATCGACCTCGCGCGCCCAGGCGTTGATGCCGCCTTTGAGATTTTTCATCTTTCTGAATCCAGCGCTTGCCAGCAACTCCAGGGCGCGCGCCGAGCGAGTCCCTGCCTTGCAGAAGAGCACAATCTCTTCCGCGCTGTCCAGCTCAGACATGCGCGCCGCCAGTTGACCCAGGGGTATCAACTGCGCCCCTTCCAGACGGGAAATCTCCAGCTCGTGCGGTTCGCGCACGTCTATCAGGCGCAGATGATTGCCCTCTTTCAGGCGCTGCGCCAGTTCAGTGGCGGTGATGTCCCATCCGCCTCCCACCGCCCCTTCTTCGTGGTCATGAGAAGGCACTCCGCAGAAGGCTTCGTAATCAATCAGCTCGGTCACCTCTGGGTTGGGTCCACACACCTTACAGTTCGGGTTCTTGCGCAGCCTGACAAAATCGAACGACATATCCAGGGCGTTGTACAGCATCAGCTTCCCAATCAGCGGTTGACCAATTCCCAGGAGCAGTTTCAACGCCTCGGTGGCTTGCAGCGTGCCGATCGTGCCTGGCAACACCCCCAACACCCCGCCTTCAGCGCAAGAAGGTACCAGACCAGGCGGAGGCGGTTCGGGGAAGAGGCAGCGGTAACATGGACCCTCTTTAGCATAAAAGACGCTCACCTGACCCTCGAAGCGGAAAATCGAGCCGTACACATTGGGCTTACCGGTCAGCACACACAGGTCGTTCGTCAAATAGCGGGTGGGGAAATTGTCGGTGCCGTCAATGATGATGTCGTACGGCGCAGCGATGCGCATGGCATTCGCTGAAGTGAACGGTTCGTTGTAAATATCCACCTGGATATCGGGGTTGATATCCAGCATGCGTTCTCGCGCCGATTCTACCTTGAGCTGATCCAGGGTGGACATGCCGTGGATGACCTGACGTTGCAGGTTGGAATAATCCACCACATCATAGTCCACCAGACCGATGCGCCCCACGCCTGCCGCCGCCAGATACAGTGCAACCGGTGAGCCAAGTCCTCCGGTTCCAATCACCAGCACAGACGAAGCGAGCAGCTTGCGCTGTCCTTCCAGACCCACCTCGGGAATCAACAGGTGGCGCGAATAGCGCAAGATTTCTTCGTGGGTTAAATTGGGCAACATATCAGCCTCCTGCGATGCTGGGAATCAGCATCAACCGGTCGTTCTCTCGAAGCGGCGTATCCATACCTTGCAGGTCTTTGACGTTATCCTCATTCAGGAACAGGTTGACAAATGGACGCAACTGCCCCTCGCCATTGAAAAGATGGGGGCGCAAAGCAGGATATTCCTCAACCAAATTGAGCATTACTTCGTTGACAGTACTCCCCTCCAACATCACCTCTGTCTCTCCGTTGACATAGGCGCGCAAGGGGGTTGGGATGCGTAAAACGGGCATAATCACCTCTCAATTGATATTAACAACCTGCTCTCTCGACAACAGTTTCACATTCCGAGGCAGGTAAGATTTCCACAGAGCCAGCCTGAGCAAAAGGCTGCATAAAGTTCTCGATATTCGCCCGATTTTCCGATTCCAGGATCAGTACGAAAGTATGCTGACCATCGATAACGGCGTCGGCGTGAATCTGCACACCGAACTTGCGGGCGTTGAGCGGGTTGATGTGGGTCAAGAGCATGTTGCCTGCAACCGGGTCTTTGGCTGGGCAGGTCTCAGGGTCGTGATGGTGACGGACAAAGTAAAGAGACATGATAAACCTCCAGATTACCGATAAATTTACTCAAGATTGGCTTTCCACTGTAATGATAACTTCTTCCTCCGAGAAAGATCGGCGGTCCTCGCTCAACAACCAGCAGCGGCTCGAGGCGGCTTTGCCTGCGTTGACGCTGGTGATGAGGTACGAGAACCAGGGCATTGCCCACTCGCGATCGAACTCACTCGGTTGGTTGGGATGATCGGGATGGGAGTGGAACACGCCCAGCACGTCCAGCCCGCGACGGGCGGCTTCCTCTTCGCCGTAAAGATAGTCTCTGGCGGTGAGCAGGTAACGGTTAAAGCGGGCGCTTTCCTCACGCGTGTTCATGAGCGGCAGGATGGCGGTCACGCGCTTCTGTCCGCCGTCCACTCTGCCAAGGAGTAGACCGGCGCCCTCCTCGGGGTAAGCGCTCTCACCGTGACGATGGATTGAAGCGATCAGGTCTTGGGATATCAATAAGCTCATACGTCAACCCTTTCGGCTGGATTGGTCTGCTTAAGACGCCTGCCAGAGGGCTTTATCGCTCAGGTATTTGTAGCCGGCGTCGGGAAACACGGTGACCACCACGCCTTTTTCCAGCTCACTGGCGACTTTGAGCGTGGCAGCCGCAGCCGCTCCGGACGAAATGCCCACAAAGAGACCCTCCTCCCGCGCCAGGCGGCGCACCATGTCATATGCTTCCTCGCTGCTGATCTCTATCGTGCGATCAGGAAGGTTGGGGTCGAAGATGCCCGGCTTGATCGCGCTGGGCATGTGCTTAAGCCCTTCCAGACCATGAAACGGAGCATCGGGTTGGACGGCAATGAACTGAATCTCCGGGTTGAACTGGAGCAGATAACGGCTCACGCCGGTCAGAGTGCCCGATGTGCCCAGACCAACCACAACATGGGTGACCCGCCCCCCCGTCTGCTGCCAGATTTCCGGTCCGGTCGTGTAATAGTGCGCCTGCCAGTTAGCAGGGTTATCATACTGGTTGGCATAGTAGTAGAGGTCGGGGTTATCGGCTGCCATTTTGCGGGCGACCCGGATGGCGCCATCTGAACCTTCCAGGGGATCGGTCAGGATAAGCTCAGCCCCCAACGCCTTCAGGATGGCGATGCGCTCCGGGCTGGCGTTTGCCGGGAGCACCAGAGTGACCGGGACGTCCATCGCCGCCCCAAAGGTGGTGTAAGCGATGCCCATATTGCCGGAGGTCGAGTCGAGCAAACGCTTGCCGGGAACCAGGTCGCAATTTGCCAGAGCGGTACGCAGGATATTAAATGCAGGGCGGTCTTTTATCGAACCGCCCGGGTTGAACCACTCTGCCTTGGCAAATACCTGGACCGAACCGGGCAGGTGAGCCGTAACCCGGCGCAACACCAACATGGGAGTATTGCCCACCGTGTACTCCACGCCGCATGGCGCAGGCGGCGCCACCACCAACGAGTGCGCCAATGTTTCCTGCGTTTTTACCAACTGATCGCTCATGCAATCATCTCCAATCTCGACCGATCTGCTCACTTAACTCAAAAGCCGACAGACATACAAAGAGGTGGCGGACTCACAGCCACGCGAAAGCAAATTCGCATGCGGGGTCGCAACCACCTCTCGCCAGTCTATCGGCTAAACTGTCTCAGATTCTGTTCTGTGACGAGGCGGTGGTTACAAACCCCGCCTCAGACAGATGCAAGTTTGCATCGAAAATAGCTCCAAACAAGATTATTATGAGTAATTTAGTAAAAATTATACTTGCGAATCCGGAATTGTCAAGGGGTGATTTCGGGTGAATAATTTTGGGCTGGCATCGGTTTATTTTCACCCGTCCCAGCCCTGTAATTTTATTCTCCTTTATTTTCTTCCCCTGCTCCGATGCCCAGGGGCACCCACTTTTTGGCGTCTTTCAAGCGATGCTGGATGCCGTGGCGATCGTGCAACTCATCGAAGCCCTCCGGCTTGATGAACATCTGCTCGCCATCCAGCAGACCAAAGATGCCCTCCTGCCCAGGCTCAGGGCGCTTTTCTCCGGTGAATTTGGCAGCCATGCGCGGGTGGTAATCCACGGGTTCTTCGTAGGTGGTGATGAAACCCTCGTAATTGCGCAAGATAATCTTGTGATCCGACATGCTGAGTACGTAGTTGGGCGATACGGGGATTTTCCCACCGCCTCCAGGGGCGTCAATGATGTATTGATGCACGGCATAGCCGGAGGTGTGCCCGCGCAGCCCCTCCATAATTTCAATCCCTTTCGCCACCGGCGTGCGAAAATGTCCTGCGCCCTCCACCAGGTCGCATTGGTACAGGTAGTAGGGTCGCACCCGTATGCGCACCAGGTCATGCACCAACTGACGCTGGATGTGAACGTTGTCATTCACCCCTGCCAGCAGCACCGCCTGATTGCCCAGAGGGATGCCGGCGCGCGTCAATTTGTCGGTCGCTTCCGCCAGTTCCAGGCTGATTTCGTTCGGATGGTTGACATGGATGTTGAGCCACAAGGGGTGATATTTTTGCAGCATATCAGTCAACTCATCGGTAATGCGCATGGGGAGGAAGACCGGAACCCGCGAGCCGATGCGCAATATCTCGATGTGAGGTATCTCCCGCAGGCGGCTGAGTATCTCTTCCAGGATTTTTGGTGCAAGCACCAGCGGATCTCCGCCGGAGAGCAGCACATCTCGCACCTGGGGAGTGCGCTTGAGATACTCAAGCTGCATCTCAAATTCGGCGCGCGAAAAAGTGGCGGAGGGATCGCCTACGATGCGCGAGCGGGTGCAGTAGCGACAGTAAGAGGCGCATTGCGTCGTGACCAGCATCAACACCCGATCGGGGTAGCGATGGACGAGACCGGGGACGGGGGAATGGCGGTCTTCCGCCAGGGAATCTTCCATCATGGCGGTGAAAGGCACCATCTCCGCCTCGGTCGGGACAACCTGCTTGCGTATAGGGTCATTGGGATCGTTGGGGTCAATCAACGAGATGAAATATGGGGTGATGTCCACCCGAAACAGGTTCTGCGCCGAAAGCGCTTTGCGCTCGCTATCGGTGAGCGGAATGACCTTCTCAAATTCCTCCACCGAGTTGATTCGGTTGGAAAGTTGCCAGCGCGAGTTGTT
>JBBIPD010000064.1:0-11743 GCA_037443025.1 Chloroflexota bacterium | reverse complement strand
CCCCACCCCTCCCGACAGCCAAACTCAAGGGATTATAGAAAAAAGGCTTGTTCTTAAAAGCTCATGGATTAAGCTGGCTCAGCCTCTGCTGGCATTGGGATTGATATGCCTGGGCATCTGGGGCGCCTGGCTGCGGACGAGCGATGTGGATATCCCCAAACATGCCCTGGTGCTGGCGCCAGATTTGCGCGCCTTCGCCTGGATCAGAGAGAACACCCCCCCGGAGGCGCGCTTCCTGGTGAACGCCCAACCCGCGTTTTACGAGACCGCCTCCATCGGCACCGATGGCGGCTGGTGGCTGCCCCTCCTGGCGCGTCGCCAGACGACCATCCCGCCGATGAATTACTCATTTGAGCAGGAGCCCTGGAGCGGCTACCAGCAGTGGATCAACAGCCTGTATCAGGAGATTGAAACCCTGGGGATTGACCACCCGGCGGTGATAAGGGAACTTCGCCAGCGCGGCGTCAGCCACGTCTATATCGGGCAGCAACAAGGAAGCGTCAGCTTCTTCGGTCCATCCATTTTCGATTTAGAGGCGCTCCAATCCAGCCCTCACTACCGCCTGGTGTACAGACAGGATCGGGTATGGATTTTCGAGGTGCTGCCAAAATGAGCCTGCGGGTCTGCTATTTTGGCACCTATCGCGCCGAATACGCCCGCAACCAGATACTTATCGAGGGGTTGCGCCGAGCCGGGGTGGAGGTTGTCGAATGCCATGAGGCATTGTGGCGGGGGGTGGAAGACCGGGTTCAAACCGCCAGCGGCGGCTGGAAAAAGCCCTCCTTCTGGAAGCGGGTCGTTCTCACCTATGCGAAACTCATCGGACGCTACCGCAAAGTTGGAGGGTATGATGTCCTGGTTATCGGGTATCCGGGGCATTTCGATGTCTTCCTGGGGTGGGCGCTCAGCAGGCTGCGCGGAAAGCCGTTGGTCTGGGATGTGCTCAACTCGCTTTACCTGATATCCTGCGAGCGCGGCATCCAGCAGCGCAGCCCATTCACCGTAAAACTGATTCGATGGGTCGAACGCTCTGCCCTGCGCCTTCCAGACCTGCTCCTGTTGGACACACCCCAATTCGTCGCCTGGTTCGAACAAACTCACCGGATTGATGGGCGCAAATTCCGACTGGTGCAGATTGGCGCCGACGAGCGTTTCTTCCAACCGATTCAGCCTGCGGTCAAAGCGCCCGACAGCCGCTTTCGGGTCATTTACTACGGCTCCTACATCCCCAATCATGGGGTGGAGACCATCATCGAGGCGGCGCGCCTGCTCAGGGATGAGGCGATTGATTTCGAGATGATCGGCGAGGGTCCAGAGCTGCCAAAAGCTCAGACGCTGGCGCAGACGTACAATTTCAAGCGCTGGTTGTCCAGAGAGGAACTGGCGCAGCAAATCGCCGCGGCGGATGTGGTGCTGGGGGTGTTCGGACTTACCCGGCAAAATCTGCTCACCAATAACAATAAAATCTATGAGGGCTTCGCCATGCGCAAAGCGGTCATCAGCGCCCGCACCCCGGCGCTGCCAGAGCAACTCCAACATGGCGTGCACCTGTATCTGTGCGAACGGGGCGACGCAGCCTCGCTGGCTGAGGCAATCCGCGCCCTGCACGCCGACCCTGGCTTGCGCCAGCATCTGGCAGAAAACGGTTACCGCATCTTCCGCGCCGCTTTCGACACGACCCACATCGGGCAACAGTTTGCGGAGCATCTGGAGGAGCTGGTGAAGGGGAGGCGTCCCGCATGAAAATCCTTTACCTGCTCACCCAGGACCTGGAAAGCCCCAGCGGTCTCGGGCGCTACGCCCCATTGGGACGGGAGCTGGCGCGCCTGGGTCACCAAGTGCGCATCGCCGCGCTTCACGCCAGCTACGCAGAACTCAGCGATAAAACCCAACGCCTGGGCGACGCCTGGGTGGAATACGTCGCCCCGATGCACGTCCGCAAAGAGGGGAATGTCAAAACCTACTATTCCAGCGGCGAGCTGGCTTACATCGTTCTGCGGGCAACCTGGCAACTCACCCGGACAGCTCTGCGCAGCGACGCCGATATCATCCACATCGGCAAACCGCACCCGATGAACAGCCTGGCGGGTCTGGCAGGCAAATGGCTCGGCGGGCGGCGACTGCTCCTGGATTGCGACGACTATGAAGCCGGGGTGGGACGTTTTAGCTCTGAGTGGCAGAAGCGGGTGGTGACCTTCTTCGAGGATAAAATGCCTTTCCGGGTGAGCCATATCACCACCAACACCCACTTCACCCGCGACCGGCTGATTGGATTGGGAGTGCCGGCGGAACGCATCAGCTATATCTCGAATGGGATTGACCGCCAACGCTTCCAACCGCCCGACCCGGCAGCTTTGGAACGGCTGCGAGCGAACCTGGGGCTGGGGGACAAGCCAGTGGTGGCGTTTGTGGGCAGCCTGAGCCGACCCGGGCATCCGGTGGACCTGCTCTTCGACGCATTCGACCTGGTGCAACGGGATTTGCCCGAGTGTCGCCTGCTGCTGGTTGGGGGCGGCGACGATTTCCCGCGCCTGCAAGAACAGGCGAGGCGGATGGGCTTGCATGAGAAGATCGTCTTCTGTGGGCGTATTCCACCGGAAGAGGTGGGGCTTTATTACCACCTGGCGCACGTCTCTGTGGACCCTGTGCTGGACGACGCCGCGGCGCGTGGGCGCTCGCCGCTTAAATTATTCGAGAGCTGGGCTTGCGGGACGCCGTTCGTCTCGTGCAATGTGGGCGACCGGCAACGCCTGTTGGGCGACCCTCCTGCCGGGCTGCTGGCGCAAGCGGGGGATGCTGGCTCGCTGGCAGAAGAAATCCTGCGCATCTTGCACGATGCCAAGTTAGCCGCCGAGCTAAAAGCGAGCGGCTTACAACGCGCCGAGGCGTACTACTGGGATGTGCTGGCGCGGCAGATGGAACAGGTCTATCTTACACTGACGGGCTGAGCTACTTTCCAGACAAGATTTGGGGAAGAAAAATACGCCTGTCATCCACCATCAGCGTCCACAGGGAAAAATGGTCCGGCGTAGCGGTAAGGCAGTTGCCTTCCAAATCCAGCAGGCTGGAAGGCTCTAACTGCCATTGACGACCATCCCACCAGTAGAGACCCAGGCTCGCTTCGCTGCTCCCCACCATCTCATCGGTGTACTGAAGGGTCATCGTGTACGGAGCCAGGGGCGTAACGATTTCGATCCCATCAATCTGCTCGGCAAAAAGGTGAATCGTTGTCCCCACCCGAAAGCGCCCGGGAAATGAGGGCAGGTCTCCCGATTCTGGGGTAAACTCGACCAGTTGGACGGTTTGGGTGAAAACGCCGGGGGCAAAAGTCAGGTTGACGCTAGGCTGGGGAAACTCCACCTCCCCGCCCGCCGGGGTCATCTGAGCAGTATTGACCGGGGGCAGGCTTGCCAAATCAGTATAAACGGATTGTCCCACACGGAACACGCCAGAATAAAGCCAGTTGCCCTCTTCCAACCAGGCGTTTTGACAGCGGGCGTCCCACCAGGCGTGATCATCGGGGGCGGGGATGGCGCCAGGCGCCACCTGGTTCGACAGGTCATACCAACGGGTGAAGCGCAGCTCTCCATTGCGGAACCAGGTTTGATACCCCTGCCCGGTGGGAGGGGCGATGGGCTCGGTGTAACCCCAGGCGTAAAGCACCGCCTCACAGCCCACGCTGGGCAATTCCGCTTCGCTCTTTGCGCCAAAGATATAGCGCTGAAAGACGACCCCCACATAGGGGCTGATCTTGCAGATGGCATTCCCGACAGGGCTGAGATCGGCGGGCATGCCGCTGAGGGGATTATCACACAGTTCGAGGCGCTTCTTGGAGAGCGGCTTGCCCCAAAGCTCGTAGAGGTGGGCGGCGATATACCCACCGCCAGTGCAGACTCCCCAACGATTGGTGAACATGGGTGTCGAGAAAAACGGCATCTGATGATCCACAACGGGGTAGAAGAGACCCGTGGAGCAGTCGGTGTCGCCGATGAGGTACGCCTCGCTCTCGCTCTTGTTTCCCAGTTGCATCACCCTGAAATTATCCCCTTCCTGCAACCAGCGCTCCCAATCATAAGTTTTTAGGGGGTCATTTGGGTCGAGCGTGTAGTGGTCTTCGCGCTGACCGAAATATTCCGGGGTAGTTCCGGCATAAGGTTGGCTGAATTCCCAGACCACCAGGCGGTCATATTTATTCGGGGTGCCAGGCACCCAGGTCCATTTTTTACCGGTGTATTGCCAGCCGCCCGGCTCGCCAAGCCAGCCAGCGGGGTTAAGCGGACACTTGGGGGCATGTTGGTTGCAGATGCTCAGCGGTTCGGTGGGAATCGGTTGCACAGCCGCAGGCTCGCCAGGCGCAGCGGATTTTACAACCTGCAGATGGATGGAATAGAACAGAGCGATGAGAGCAAGGAGCATCCCCCCGGCAAACAGCCATTTGGATTTCCTCATAAACTTGTTCTCCTCTATGATAATCAACGCGGGAGACGCACTCTGGGGAAATATATCCGCCCGCTCTCCGCCAAAACCGCCCAGAGCGAGAAATGATGCGGCGCGGCGTTGATCCGATTCAACTTCTCATCCACCTGGCTGGTGGGTTCCTTAATCCAGTGATAACCGTCCCAGTAATACAGCGCCAGAAGCGATTCGGGCTTACCTGCCAGAGCGTCGGGGGGATATTCCAGCTCCACCTGATAGGGTTTGAGCGGCTGCGCCATCTCCGGCTCATCTTTATCTTCGGCAAAGATGCGGAAAGCCGTCCCAACCAGGGTTTTACCCTCCAATGGAGGCAATTCCATGCGCAATGCCTCGTATTCCACGATGCGCACGGTGTCTGTGAACGTCTCTGGGGAGAAGTTGTAGGTCGCGCCGATGTCATCCAGGCGGAAAATCCCGCCCGCCGGGGTGATTTCTGCCACGGTCAGCTCGGGGAACTGCGCCTGATCGTGATAGACGGTCTGACCGACGCGAAAAGTGCCGGTGTAGAGCCAATTGCCTTCGCCTGTCCAGGCGCCGGAGCACATCCGATTCCACCAGGCATGGTCGGCTGGGGCGGGAGGATTGGCGGGAGATACCTTGCGGGAAAGCTCATACCAGCGCGAGAAGCGCAGCTCGCCGTTGCGAAACCAAGCCTGGTAATCCTGCCCGGAGAGCGGCGCCTCCGGCTCGGTCCAGCCCCAGGCATACAGCACCGCCTCGCAACCGACGCTGGGGCGCCCCCCCTCGTTCTTCGGACCGAAAATATAGCGCTGGTACACCGTGCCGACATAGGGGCTGATTTTGCAGATGCGGTTGCCCACCGGGCTGAACTCGGCTGGCACGCCGTTGATTTTGTTATCGCACAGAGACAGTCGCTTCTGCGAAAGCGGTTCGCCCCAAAGCTCATTCAGGTAGGCTGCCACATAACCGCCGCCGGTGCACCTGCCCCAACGGTTGGTGAACATGGGGGTATAGAAATAGGGCATGGTATGGTCAACCACGGGATAGAAGATGCCCGAGGAACAATCCGTCTCCCCCAACAAATAGGAGAGCGATTCGTTTTTATTGCCAAGCTGCATCACCCGAAAATTATCCCCCTCCGGCTTCCAGCGTTCCCAGTCGTAGGTTTTGGGCGGGCGTCCGTTCACCAGCGGATATTCATCCGGCGAGTTGGTATAGTCGGCGTAATGGTCCTCACGCTGACCGAAGTACTCGGGATTGGAACCGGCGTAAGGCTGACTGTATTCCCAGATGGTTTGGCGGTTGAAACGGTTACTCGTGTAAGGGTACCAGGTCCATTTCTTGCCGGTATACTGCCAGCCATCGGGTTCGCCAACCCAACGCTGCGAATCAAGAGGGCATTTGGGGGCGTGTTGACTGCAAACGCTCAAGGCAGGGGTGGCGGCGGCGGGCGGCGGCGCAACCTGGGGGAAGTCGCTTGCCATCGTCCGATTTCCCCCCCTCAGCCAGAGAAACAAACCAGCGACGCCGAGCAAACCGAGACACCAGAAGCGAAGTTTCAAGGTGCACCTTGTGGTTAGATGATTGAGTTGAAAATGTCCATCAGGCTAATTATATATGATAAAATCACAGCGCTACCCCCAACCAGGCAGGTCGCATGTTGGGGGTGTAAAATTTACCCATCTGGCGCAGGGACAGCCCAAATTGTCTCGGATGCGGTGGGAGGCTATCAATTTTTATGACCCAGGTCGCTATCTTGGGCGCCGGGATTGCCGGACTGAGCTCCGCCTGGCTGCTGAAAAAACAGGGCATCGAGTTTCAGTTATTCGAAAAACAAAGTTATATCGGGGGGCTGGCGCGCAGCTTCGAGTGGCATGGTTTCTATTGCGATTTTGCCGCCCATCGCCTGTTCACCACCGATGAGGTGGTGCTGCAACAACTCCTCAGTCTGGTGCCGATGGGACGCCACGTGCGCCGCAGCCGGATTTACCTCGGCGGGCATTGGATGCGCGACCCTTTGGACGTGGTCGAGCTGGTGACCAACCTACCCCTCCAGCAACGGCTCGGGGTGCTGGCGACTTTCCTGCTGCGCCCCAGGCGGCTGACGGATGACAATTTCGAGCGATATGTCCTGCGCCGCTATGGCAAATCGCTCTACCGCCTGTTTTTCAAACCTTACACCGAGAAGCTTTTTGGAATCGCCGGCAAGGATATCTCGGCGTATTGGGCGCGGCAGAAGGTGCGCCTCGCCAGCCCGCTGGATCATTACCGCGAGAACACCAAGACCAAGTTTCAATATTTTTACTATCCAATTCGTCACGGCTACGGGGCAATCGCCAACCGGCTCTATCAGGAAGTCCGGGAGCGGGTCCTGCTTGACACGACGGTAACCGGCTTTGAAATCGAGAATCAGCGCATCCGGGGAATCAGCTACCGGACAGACGGCGCAGAAAAGACCATCCCCGTGGAGCAGGTCATCTCCACCCTGCCCCTGCCGGTCACCGCCCGCATGCTGGGTTACGATTTTCCGATGAACTATCGCAAGGTGGATGCGGTTTATCTGCTGGTGAACCGCCCTTTTGTCTCCGATTACCACTGGATTTATTTTGTGGATGAGGACATCGCCATCAACCGCATGGTGGAATTCAAAAATATGAGTCCGGTGGACGCGCCAGAAGATAAGACCGTCCTCTGCGCTGAGGTAACCCAGGACCACCCCGACCCGGCGGCTAAAGTTATCGCCGACCTGGCGCGCATCGGTTTGCTGCGGAGCGAGGACATTCTGGACAGCCTGGTGGTGCAGGAGAAATACGCCTATCCGGTGTACGACCAGGTGTTCGACCAGACCATGCAACTTGCCCGGGAGACTTTTGAGCAATACCCCAACCTGCATCTGGTGGGACGCGCCGCAGAGTTCCGCCACCGCGAGGTGGATGACAACCTGGTGTCCGCCATCGAAACGGCGCGCAAGATCAGCGCCCAACTGGCTCCCTCCCGCCCGCTTGCGGTGGAAGCGCCGGTGGGTGAGGCAGCGGCTCTATTCAAGGAGGAAGTTATGACGCTCCCCAAAACCGGACAGCCGGAGATTTACGCAGTCATCCTGACTTACAACCATTACGAGGACACGCACGATTGCCTAAAATCGGTTCTGGCTATTGATTATCCATCTCTGAGGGTGGTTGTCGCCGACAACGGTTCCAGCGACGATACGCCCAGGCGGCTGCGTCGGGATTTCCCCTCGGTGCATGTGATTGAAAACGGTCAGAACATCGGCGTGCCAGCCGGATATAATGTGGGCTTTCGCTACGCCCTGGAACAAGGGGCGGATTATATCCTGATGCTCAACAACGATACAGTCGTCCCGCCGGAGATTGTCAATGAACTGCTGGCGGTGGGACAAAACGACCCAAAAGCCGGGATTATCATGCCCAAGGTACTTTACCACGGCAGCGAAGACCGCATCTGGTCCAGCGGTGGACGCTACCGCGCCTTCCCCCCGGCGATATTGATGACCGATAAGCGCAAAGATTACCAGAACCGCACCCGCCTCATCGAATATGCGCCCGGCTGCGGGCTGCTCATCCATCGCCGGGCTTTCGAAAAAGCCGGCTTGTTCGACCCGGGCTATTTCTTCCTGTGGGACGATTGGGATTTTTCGGAGCGGGTGCGGGCGCATGGGCTGAACATCTGGTATGCGCCCAATGCGCGCATGTGGCACAAGGTCTCCACCACTACCCAGGGACCGCGCTCCCCCCTCTTCTGGCGCACGATGGGCTCCAGCATCGCCCGCTTCTACCGTCGCCACGGGCGACCCTTCTGGCTGCAACTCCCGGTGCATCTGGGGTATGTTATTGTGCGCGAATTCTTTTGGAAGCGCAACTGGGCGTATTGGTCTGATTTCTGGGGGGGCGTACGCGAAGGGTTGCAAAAACCGCTGGGGTCGCTGCCCCAGGTCTCCTCGGGAGGCACTCAGATTTGATTCAGGTCGAACAACTCACCTGGGAGGAGTGCGCCTGCGACTGGTGCGGCTCCAGCGATAGCCAGCCGGTTTTCTCCGGACCGGACCGCCTGGAAGGCTTGCCCGGCACGTTCCACCTGGCGCGCTGCAAGCGGTGCGGCGTGTACCGCCAGAATCCACGCCTGAGGTGGGACTCCCTGGAACAGTACTACCCCGAAGATTACACCTCCCATCCACGCCTGGTTCAGGAGGAGCCCACCCGTCTGCGCCGCCTGGATAAGCGCTATGGTCCCTGGAAACGCCTGCGGGCAGTGGAGCGCTATCAACCCGGCGGTAAACTGCTGGAAGTGGGCTGCGGCACCGGTTTATTCCTGGAGGAAGCCCTGCGCTCCGGGCGCTGGGAGGTGACGGGAATCGAACCCAGCCGTCGCGCAGCCGAGTATGCCAGCCAGAAGCTGGGGGTGACCGTCCACCCAGGGCGCTTCAGCGAGATCGCCCTGCCTGAGGAGGCTTACGACGTCGTGGCGCTTTGGAATGTGGTGGAACACCTGGAACATCCAGTGGGCGACCTGCGTTACGCCCGGCGCCTGCTCAAACCCGGCGGCTGGTTGATTTTTTCGGTGCCTAACCTGGAGAGCCTGGAACGGCGCATCTTTGGAGCTTACTGGGTGGGTTGGGATTTGCCGCGCCATCTCTATCTCTTTCCCCAGGAGACCCTGGATGGCATCCTTGCCAGCCTGAGGTTTCGGGTGGCGGGAAAGCGCTGCATCTCCACCAGCTACTCGGTGCTTGGACACAGCCTGGACTTCTGGTCGCAAACCTGGGGAGGACGCCACCCCCGCCTGCGCCGTCTCCTGCTCGGGGCGTATCGCTCGATACCCGGACGTCTGGCAATGGTCCCACCCCTCTGGTTGTTGGATAAGCTCAACCTCTCCACCATCCTGACCATCTTCGCTCAGAAAGTCGCCTCCGGCGGGGAGGACAGAGATGATTGAACAGCTTGTCCTGAAATGGGCTGAATTCACGCAGAACGCCAGGGCGCGCTGGAAATGGATCGGGCGGATGCTGACCGCGGCGGCGGTGGTTTATATCGCCGCGCTGCTGGTCTACACAGGATTTCAAATCCAGGAAATCAACTGGCATCTCTATTGGCAGGCGGGGCTGATTTCGTTCGGGCTGTACTTCATCTCGCTGGTGGTGCAGTTCTACGTCTGGGTGCGCATGCTCTCTTTCCATAATAAAGCCGGCTGGCAGGATGTGGTGATTTACACCCGGGTCATCCTGCTGAGGCGTCTGCCGGGCGGCGTCTGGCATTGGATAGGGCGAACGGCAATGTACTCGGAGAACACGTCCATCCCCGGTCGGGTGATCATGGTCGGCAGTTTTATCGAATGGGCGATGCTGATATTGATTGCCGGGGGGATTGCCGTCTTGGGCTTTGATCAACTCCCCCTCTATCTGCGTCTGCCGGCAGCGGTCATCCTCATTCTCCTGTCCGGTGTGTTGGGCTATTCCTGGCAACCCGCCAGCAGTGGACGAATCCGGCGATGCCTCGAGAGCGCGGTCTGGATGGCGTGCTACGGGGTCGCCTGGCTGATGGGCGGGTTGATTTTCTACACATTCTTCCTGGCAACCGGCGGGGAGGGGCTGACCTGGCAACGCGCCTGGTGGGTCTGGGCGGTGAGCGGCGGCAGCGGGATGCTGGTGTTTTTCATCCCGGGCGGTTCCGGAATACGCGAAATCCTGCTGACCTGGGTGCTTTACCCCTATCTGCCCCCCGCCTCGGTCATCTTGATGTCGGTCTTGATTCGGGTGATGTACCTCCTGGGGGACGTGCTCTGGGGCTATCTCGGGCTGCTGCTCAGCTTGAAAATCAGCCGCAGCAAGAAGTTTCTCCAGGAAAAAGGCAACCAATCCCACCCGCTATAAACGAACAGCCTCCCAAGGGGGTGTATACGCGCAGAGACGCCCGAATGGGCGTCTCCACAATGCGTTACGCGGCTCGGATGAGCGCAGCCATTAACGCAGCTCAGGCTCGAGAGCTTCCATCACGCCGATATCCAACACCTGACCGGCTGTCACCACCAGGTCCAGCTCACGGTCACTGTTAGGTTGCATCACAACCGTGGAGCCGAAGGGGGTGAAGATCATCAGGATATAATCGCCGGGGGGGACATTGCCGATGGCAAACGCGCCATCTTCGTTGGTGAGGGAATGGGGCGAGGAGTTTTCCTTCAAAGTGTAGGTATAACCCGGACCCGGGGTGAGAAAATTCTTCTTCGCCAGGTAGACGCTCTGGAATGCTATCGGTTCCTTGGTCTCGATGTTGAGCAGCTTGCCGGTCACCACGCCGCTGTCGGCGCTGGCGGTTGGCACCACCAGGGGGGTGGCGGTAGCGATGCTCACATCCTCCTGGGGAGCAGGATATGAGCGCGGCGTGCGGGTGACAAACGGCTCAGGCGAGGGGTAAGGATAGGGTTGAGGGCTGGAGGCTTGAACTTCGGGGGTGTTTGGCGCTTCCACCTGAACCTCAGCAGTGACCTGAGACTCAGTCTGCACGGGCGCGGGGGAATCTGCGCCAGCTCTGCGGCACGCGCCAAGGGTCAGGGTCAGCAACAAGAGAAACACAAAAACAGATTTACGCATCAAATTCTGACTCTCCACAAACTCAGGAGGCCACTGGTGAGGTGGCCTCCTGGTATTACGGCAAGATTGCCAGGGTCAAAGGCTAGGGAGCGATACCGTTGTAGGCGTAGAGCTGATCCTGGATAACGGTGGCGCCGGCGCCTTCGTTGATGTCCTGGTTGACCACGCAGACGATATCAGCCGCGGAGGAAGTGATGGTCGCCGAGCTGATGTAGTTTGGCGGAGCGGCAGCCAGGGCGGGATCGGTCGGCTGGTAGAAGAGCTGGACTGCACCCGGAGCAATATTGGTGTAGGTTGTCGGTCCAGAAGCGCCGGTGGCGTAGGTGATGGTCATATCGGTCGGGACGGTGCCAACGTTCTGGCAGGTCACGCTGGAGTTGTATTGATAGTAGCGCTTCATCACGATGGGGGCGCGCACTTCCATGCTGCCGCCAGCAAAGCCGTTCCAGCTCGCGGCGCGGTTGAAGTTGTTCGACTCGTTCACCAGAACCACGACTTCCTGGTCGCTGGTCACTGTGGCGCCGTAGAGGACGTCCTTCTGGAAGCCAGCAGCCGTCTCGCCAGGGGTGTAAATCGACTCAGCCGCTCCAGGGGCAATGGTGTAGTTCTTGGTGTAGCCATTGGTGTAGGTGACGGTGACCGCGGCGTTAGCTGAACCGATGTTCTGGATGACCAGGGCGGTGTTGTAGCCGTAGTAGTTGC